>CALMDL010000182.1 GCA_937864995.1 uncultured Candidatus Altimarinota bacterium
CATTTCTTCAAGTTCTTGTTTTTTCTTTTCTAGTCTTTCATCATTTTTATTTTTAGTTGCTTTAGAAGTTTTTGTATTTGAACTAAATCATTCTCATACAAAAGTATCTTTTATTTCTTTTAATTTTTCAGGAATATCAAACGCTTTTCTAGCGAAATTTACAGGTGAAAATTTAAATAATATAACTAGAGATGTTAAAAATAATAGAAAAAATGCAAGTGCTGTAGCTATACTTCAAAGTAAATCTTCAAGCATAGGATATAGATTAAATTTTGCATAATAATTATTTATAAAAAATCCAATTAGAGTAGAAATTGATACAAAATATATAAATAATCAAATGGTTCTAGTTGTATTTACTGTTACACTTTTATCTTTTATCATAAGTAATGAAAAAAGTATTAGAACAGGTGAAAATATCCATTTATAGTATTCTCAAAATAACTCTGTTAACCCCATTGATAAATAGTATCATAGTATAGAACTTTTCTCATCTAAAAAAGCTACTATTCATATAAACATAAATAAAGATACATAAATGTATCTTTTAGCTTCTGGATTTAAAGGATTACTTTTTCTTGCAGCCACTTTTTCATAATTTATCAAGTATTTCTTATTTATAATATAAGCTTTTTTAAAAAATAATCAAGAAAAATAAGTCTTTAAAACAAATAAAAAAAGCCATCATTACAATGGCTTTAATTATTTCAAATAAAAAGTATCATGAATATCTATAATATAGGTCTGCATTTATATTTATAGATAAATATTTTTATGCTCTCACTATATCATGACTATCCCAAAATCATTCTGCGTCAGCTAAGACACTACTTACAGTTAATGGTTCTTTGAAATCATCTCTTAATTTACTTACTTTTTCATTTTTTAATCAAAACATTTCTGCTAATTGTTTTTCAACCATAAAATGTGTATTATCAGTTAATGGTTGAATTTCTTGTAAAGTTTCTCTTTGAATAGCTAATCTTTCAGCTCATTTTTTATTTACAATTTCTCATTTTTCAATTGTAGTAAGTAATGAATTATTTAGTGAATTTTTTGTTTGTTCTAATGGATTAGTTCTTCCAGTTTCAATTCATGATTGAATATTTGTTTTTGTTTCTAAACTTGTTGTCATATATTTATATTTAATTTATAAAGTTGTAATTAACCAAGGATTTCAATTAAAGCTTGATTAAATCTGTCTTCCATTTCAGAAGTAATTTGTGATTCATTTCTTAAATCAACAGTGTGAAAGTTTTCTATTGTTGTTTTCATATTATTTTAAAGTTAAGTATTTATTAGTATAATTATTAAAGATATTTGATAACATATATGCTCATTCTCATCTAGTTATCTTTACTTTTGGTTGGAAGTATGAATCACCAAATTGATCTTTCCATGTTATATTTTTATCAAAAATATAATTTGCAATTTTGTTTTCATCTTCACTTAAATCTTTGTAAGTTTTTGTTAAAGTAACATTACTTTGATTTATAATTAAATATTTATATGTTAAAGCTAGAAATTGTCATCTTGTAACTGTGTTATATTTTGATGCACTTTTTTGCTTTGTTTCTAATTCACTTAAATTAGATGTAATTGTATTTTTTGTATTTTGATCTATATTTTGTATTTTTAATTCATTTAATGAATTTTTTATCCAAGTATAAGCATCATACTCTGTTAATTCTCTATTTTCTAAGAAATATCATTTACTTATTCATGATGTAATTCATTGTTCTAAAGTAGTTAATACTTCTGTTTTATATTCGTAAGTTGTAGCTAATCATTTTGGATTATTTACTTTTACTGTTTTATTAGCTAAATTTGAACTATTATATGTATTTATTATTTCAAATTTAGCATTTTTATTTAATGTTTTATAGTCATATATTAATAATCAACCTACTGTATCTTTATATGTAAATGTGATTTCATCTTTAAACTCATCATCATCACATTTTGATGCATAAACTGATTTAATATTTTTTAAGTTCCCTGTTTTTATACATACTTTATTTCATTCACTTGCTTTTAATTTGTATGTAGAACCAAATTCTAAGTTTACCAATTTTTTATTAGCGCTATCTTTAAATACTGCAATTGCTGTATTTGTATCTCATATTACAGCTGTATTTGCTGAAACAACAGATGCACTAGATGGATAAATTGTTACTTTTCAATTGTATATCTTTAAATCAAATGTTTTTATTGTTACAGTTCAGATTTTTACATATAATTTAGTATTTCATTCTTTTAGTCATGATACTTGTATATCTCTTTTTCAATCTGTAAAATAATATAGTTTAGTAGGGAAAACATTTGCAGTTTCTGTATTTACAACAAATGTCATATCTCATGGTAAACTTCATTTAAATGCTTTTCATTTTCTATTTGTAATTTCCAATTTTAATGTTTCTGTATTTCAAACTGCTATATTTGTTCAAGCTTTTTCAAAATTTAAATTGATATTATAATTTTTTTGAAAATCTTCTACTTCTCTTTTTTCTATTTCTTCTCTTGTCATTAAACTAGCTTTACTAATTTTTTGAGTTGTTGAAGTTGTAACTGTTTGAGTATTTGTAGTTATATATGTTTTAGTTTCTTCTCATCATTTAGCTATATATGCTTCATAATCTTTTTTTGTTTGAGCTCTTGTAGCTGGACCAAACCAACCTGCTCATGTTGCATTTCTATTAGCAATTACTCATTTATCTACTTGGTAATCAATTACAGATTCTAATACATCATTATAATCTGAACTTATATCACCTTTATAGTATCATAATGCTTTATATATTTGTTGAACTTCTCTGATATCTCATGCTGAGTATCATACATAAACAGTTTTTTCAAATATTGATAAATCACTATTGTTAGATGTTGTTGTATTTGTTTTTGTTGAGTTTTTACTATTTGAAGATGAACTTTTAGTTGTTATTGTACTTAATGATGCACCTTTTGTTTCTAAAAATGCTAATGGGTCAACTGTTAATTTTTCAAGTTCACCAAAACAAACTCATTCTTCACTTATTTTATAATAACTATATGGACATGATTCATAACTATAATATGCTGGAGAAGAAGTTGTATCAATATCTATTTGAAAATGAAGGTGATTTCATGTTGAATTTCATGTTGAACCTACTTCTCAAATTTTTGTTCAAGCTTTTACTTTATCTCATTTTTGTACATCAATTTTTGACATATGAGAATAACTTGATACTATTTCTTTTCAATTTATATTATGTTTAATTGCTACATTATTTCATAGCATTGATAATTCACTTGCTATAATTACAGTTCATTCAGCCATTGCATATACTGGAGTTCATTTAGCAGTTGCTATATCTACTCACATATGTCATCCATTTCCTACATCCCAACCATAAGTATAACTTGATCACCATAATACTGTATATAATCTTGTGTAATCATTATATCAACCATTTTGAGTTGCATATTTTTGATAATCACTTGTTTTTAATATAGGTAGATCTTGTTTACAATCAGAACTTAATTCTGAGAAATCGTTAAATCTACATTCTAATTTAGAGATTTCTTTTAATGGATATATTATATCTGAACTACTTGAAGCCTCTAATGCAGTTATTGGATTCAAAGTATTTACTAATAATAAACTCAATAAAGTTAAACTCGTAAATTTTTTTAATTTATTTGTTTTCATAATAATTTTATTTTTGAAATAATTTAATTTATTAAAATTAATTTTTATATATAATTTGATTATTAATTAATTTTGCAGACAATTAATAAGTCTTATATATAAGTATTGACATTTAATAATTTGTATACTTAAATTACTTTCACAAAAATATTATGACACATTAATAAATACTTGTCAATTTATGTATTTATGTTTTAATATATTTTCTTTATAAAATAATAACTCTTCCCTATTTTTAGAGAAGAGTTATTATTTATTAATTATTAAATAAATATTACAAAAGTCAATTATGTTGTATAATATATTTATACAATAATAAATAAAAAGGTCAAGTTATGTTAATTTTTCTAATATTTCAGCACTTGTTTTATATATTTTTTCATTTTCTTTTAAATATTCATAAGTGTGTATTTTTGTAATAAAGCTATTTTCTACATCTTCAATTCATGAGATATATACATCTATTTTATTATTTTTTAATACTCAAATCATTTCATCAATAGC
>CALMDL010000183.1 GCA_937864995.1 uncultured Candidatus Altimarinota bacterium
TAAAATCTCAATTTCATTTTCAACTTTTTCTATTTGTGAAACTATTTGTTTTTGAATTTCAAGAGAAGGAAGAGGTATTTTAATATTTTGAATTCTATCTATAGAGGCTCTGTTTGTTCTTGAAAAACCAAATTTTTTTCATTCTTTTTCAAGAAAATAAGCAACAAATTTTTCATTTAATTGGTTATCTTTGATTCTTAAATAACCACAATGATCAGTTGGATAAAAATCAATATTTTTACTTAAATAATTTACCATCCAATCTCAGTCAATTCACCATAATACAGAATCTCTAGAAAAATCATTAAGTAAGTTTTTATTAATAAAACCAAAAGGTTCAAAAACATTAGCACTATAAACAGGAATTTTTCAATTAGAAAGAATTTCATCTTTTAATAGTCTTTTTCAAATTCAAATTTCAAATATTGAATCATCACTTAATCTATAGTTTTTCACATCTCAATTTAAAGAATTTTCAAACAATTCTACTATTTCACTTTTTAAAACTCCAACTTTCTCTTTTTTCTCTTGTTCTTCTTTTTCTAAAACTTCAATTTCAGAAACAATTTTTTCTTGAATATTTTTTGGAGGAAGTGGAATTTTTACTTCATTTCTTAAAAATTCACTATTTAAACTTTTTCAAAAAGCATTAAATCATCATTTTTCTAAATCAATAAATTTTGAATTAAATAAATCAAATAAATATTTATTTAAAACTTTTTCTTCATTTTCAAGACAAAGTCAGGCTATTGCCTCATTTGTATAAAGATTTTTTCAAGCTATTGCAGTTTTTCAAATACTTAATTTAAAACTTAAAAGTGTAGTTCAAGCATTTATAAGTTTTACATTTGATTTTTTAACTCAAGCATCAGTTATATTTTCTTTTGTTTCAGTTATAATATTTCAATTCATTTCAGAAATTGAAACCCAAGTATTAGTTCAATTTTCCCAATACTCATAATTTGATCTATCTGGAGTTCATCAGATTTTTACTTCACAAATTTCTCAAAGTTTTATATTTGGATATTTTCAAATACTAACTTTTTTTTTAATATTAGTT
>CALMDL010000184.1 GCA_937864995.1 uncultured Candidatus Altimarinota bacterium
AAATAAAAAACATAGCTTAGCTATGTTTTTTATTTTTATTTATAAATTTATCAAGAGCATGTAATCTTTTTAATACAGTTGGATGACTATAATGAAAAAATTCGTAAGCAGGATGAGGTCTAAGATTTGATAAATTATTTCTAGATAATTTTATAAGAGCACTTTTTAATTTATTTGCTTTATAGTGTTTTGCAGCATAATGATCTGCTTCATATTCATTTTTTCTTGAAAGTATATTTCATATCAATCCAAAAACAATAGAAATAGGAGTAAAAAGTATACCAAAAGCAAGTAATCATAATGCAAAAGATGATACATTTGATCATAAAGCTAATGATGCTTCCCTATATCATAAAGTAATTCATAATATATAAAACATAATTCAAGTTTGTATTGTTGAAAATGCAAGCATTTGAAAAGTATGTTTTTTCTTGTAATGACCTATTTCATGAGCAAGAACAGCCACAAGTTCATTATTTGTTAAATCATTTATCAATGTATCATATAAAACTATTCTTTTTTTAGGACCAAATCCTGAAAAATATGCATTTGCTTTACTTGATCTTTTACTTCAATCTATAACATAAATATTATCAAGTTTAAATCATACACTATGAGCAAAAGCCTCAATTTCATCTCTAAGTTTTCATTTTTCAAGTGGAGTTTGTTTATTAAAAAGTGGTACAATCAAACTACTATAAAACATCATCATAAATACTGAAAAAGATGTAATCAATATCCAAGCATAAAACCAAAAATTATCTCTTGTTATATTGTATATCCAAGTTATTATAGCTAAAATTAAACCTCAAATAATAAAAGATAAAAGAAGTCATTTAATAAAATCTATAAAGAATAATTTCTTTGTCATTTTATTAAAACCATATTTTTCTTCTATAACAAAAGTAGAATAATATGAAAATGGTAGAGAAAATAAACTTTGAACAAATGCTATTATTCAAAAAAAGTATAATGTTAAAAGTATATTATTATGAGTAAAGTTAAGTAAAAAATCATATAATTTTCAAAATACTCAAAATATCAAAACCAAAATCATTATATTAAAACTAATTATACTAGAAATATTACTAAAATTATATTTAGCTTTTTCATAATTCATTGATTTAGCATATTTTTTTTCATCATATATTTCTTCTAGCTCTTTTGGTAATTTATTTGACCATTTAGTAGTATTTAGATATGAAAGTGTTTTACTTAAAGCAAATTCAAAAATAACTAATGCAATAATAACATAAAAAAATAATTCTGTATGTAGCATATTTTCATATACAAATCAATCTCAAACACATCTAGTTTTTCAATCTCATCAAATACAAGCAAATGAATTTGAAAATAAAATAAAAAACAAAACTGCAATTCAAAAATATCTCATTTTTTAATAAAAAAATAGTAAAATACAATTGTATTTTACTATTATAAACTTTAAGTCAAAAGATTTTTAAATCTTTTCTACATAACTTCAATCTCTACTATCAACTATTTTATATCAAAGTGAAATTAATTCGTCTCTCAATTTATCAGCAAGCTCGAAATCTTTTGATTTTTTTGCATTATTTCTTTCTTCTAGTTTAGATAATATTTCAAAAGGAATTTCTTCAGAAATTACAACATCAAAATCAATTATAGCAAAAACTTGATTAAATGTTTTAAACATATCTAGAGCACTTGATAACTCAGATACTGAAAGTAATTTTTCTCTTAATGCAGTATTTAAAAATTTAATAAAATTATGCATTACAGCAAGACATTCTGGTATATTAAAATCATCTTCTAGATGATACATATATTCATGGATATAATCTTGCATAGTTTCTCTAAAATCTCTAGAAACTACAGCTAAATTGTCAGAATTTTCTATTTCTCTATTTATATTTTTAATAAGTTCATCAATAGAATTTATAACACTTATATTTGATTCAATTTTATCAAAAGTAAAATTTACTTCACTATTATATTTTGCATTCATAAAAGACAATCTTATAGCTCTATATAAAACACTAAGTTTTACATCACTATATTTTTCTTCTAAATCTTTTAATCTATAAAAGTTATTTGCACTTTTTGCCATCTTTTTACCATCTACCATAAGATGGCCACTATGCAACCAATATTTACTAAATTCTTTTCTAGTACAACTTTCACTTTGAGCTATTTCATTTTGATGATGAGGAAATATCAAATCTACTCATCACATATGAATATCAATTTGAGCCCCAAAATATTTCATATTACATGCACTACATTCTATATGCCAACCTGGTCTTCATTTTAAAATTACTTCATTACCATTTATAGTAAACTTTTCATTCCAAAAATTTTCTCAATCAGATTCCTTCCATGCTTTCCAAAGCACAAAATCAGCTACATTTTCTTTATCATATTCATCATTATTTACCCTAGCACCTGCTTGTAAACCACAATTACACATATCAATTCAAGCTAGATTTCAGTATTTTTTAAATGTTTTTACATCAAAATAAACACTACCATCTTCTCAAAGATAAGCATTTTTTCTATTTATCATTGTTTGAATCATTCTAACCATTTCTGGTATCAAAGTAGTAACAGGAACTATCGTATCTGCTGGAATAATATTTAATTTTTTTATATCTTCTATAAAAATTTTTGTATATTTTTGAGTAAAAGAAATCAAATCTTCTCAAGCAGCAATACTATCTCTAATTGTTTTATCATCTACATCTGTTATATTCATAACAGTTTTTACATTGTAGCCTAAAAATCTAAGTGTTCTAACTACTATATCTTCAAAAACAAATGTTCTTAAATTTCAAATATGAGCATAATTATAAACAGTAGGTCCACAATAATAAACTTTTACTTCTCTACTACTTAATGGTTTAAACTCTTCTATTTTTCTTGTTTTTGTATTATTAATCAACATATATTATTTTTTAACTTTTTTAAATAAAACTTCACTTGCTTTAAGTGGATTAACTCTTGTATGAAATTCATTATCAAAATAAACATTTGGTCATTCACTACATTTTCACATACAAAGTGATTCTTCTATTTCTACATTTTTAAGATTAAATCTATTTGTATCATTTTTTAATCTAGTAATTATATAATTACTAAATTTGTCATTACAAACTTTTCATGTACAAACTCTAATTTTCATTATTTTTACATTTATCTAATAATATAACTTTTGTATTATATGGACATTATAAAACAAAACAAAAAAAAGTTTAAAAAAAATTTGCTTATAATTTTTTTTTCATATAATAAACAAGCACAAGACAAGCCGGGGTAGCTCAGTGGTAGAGCAGGGGCCTGAAAAGCCCTGTGTCGGTAGTTCAATTCTACTCTTCGGCACCATTAAAAAATAAAAAAACTATTAGTTAACTAATAGTTTTTTATTGTTTAAAAAAGATTTTCAAATTTTGCTTTTAAATATTTTTTATCAAATTTTCTTTCATGGATTATCTCAAAAATAAGTTTTATAATTCTAAAATCTAAATCACTATTTGAAATCTTTTCATATAATAAATTTAAATTATTTAATCATTCAACTGTTTCATCAAAACTTTTAAAATCAATTAAATTTTCTTTAATTATAATATAACCAAACTTGAAATTTCTTGACTTTTTGGAGTTAGCCGATAAAAACAAATCTCATATTTTTGTAGCATAATCACATTTATTTTCAAAGTTAAAATAACTTAATAAAGTTTCAAACTCTTCAAGTGATTTACTTATAAAATAATTTCTGAAATTTTCACCAAGTCAAAGGGCATAAACCATACCACTTCAAATTGAAACTATATTTTTATATATTCATGATAATTGATTTTGGTATATATTTGTACTTGTATTTATTATATATTTTTTCAAAAAAAGTGATTTAAATTCATTTGATAAAACTATATTTTTTGATGATAAATCATAAGCACATATTTTTCATTTAATTATTTCACTTGATATATTTGGGCCAGATAAAAAACATATATTTTTAGTTTTTAATTTTTTTTCAACTACATTTGATACAAAATCTTTTTCTACTAAATCAAAACACTTTTCTGTTAAAAGTATTTTTTTATTTTCAAGTCATGAAAGTTCTTTTATCCTTTCATCCAAAAAATTTGAAGGAATACAAAAAAATATATATTCATAATTTTTTATATCTTCAAAATCAATATAATTTAATTTATGTTTTTTAGTTCTAGAAGCAAAAACTATTTCATTACTTTTATCAAGAGTTTTATACAAAGCCAATCAAAATTTACCAGCTCAAATAATACAAATTTTTTTCATTATATTTCTTAAATATTTTAAATTTTTCAAATTATATTGATTTTATTTTAAAATTAAAATTTAAAAAAATACTAAGATTAAACTTAGTATTTTTTTATTTTTTAGACTCTTCTTCTTTTTCAATTTTTTTAGGTATTTTATAATAGTCAAAAAGATATCTAGCAACATCTGCAAATATAAATCAAGAAGTTTCTCAACCATACACACTAGTTCTAATTCTTTCAAGTTTTACAATTATTGTAAATTTTGGATCTTCAATAGGACCAAATCAAGCAAATGTTCATATAGTTGATCAAACTCAAGTTTCATATCATCATTTATAAGAAATTTGAGCAGTTCAAGATTTTGCAGCTAAAGCATATCATGGAACTTTTCAATTTCAAGCAACTCAATTTTCAACTCAGTCATAAAGCATATCTGTAACTATTTTTGAAGTTGATTCTTTAACAACTCTTCTTTGTTCTTCTGTTTTATAAATTACTTCCCTACCATCAGGATAAATAATTTTATCAATAATTTTTGGTTTTACATAAATTCAACCATTTGCAATTACATTATATGCAGCAGCAACTTGCAACTGTGTAACTCAAATTCATAATCAATAACTACGAGTAAAAAGTCATGCTTGAGACCATTTTTCCCAAGGTTCAACTTTTGAAGTTACTTCTCATTGTAAATCTATTCAAGTCAACTTTGAAAATCCAAATTCATCATAATATTGATACATAAGTACTTTTCAAACTTTTTGAGCAATTCTAATCATTCATATATTACAAGAAAAATTTAGAGCATTTGAAAAATTATGATAACCTTTACATTGTTCAGCAACATTTGAAATTCTAAAAGTATCAATCTCAACAAATCAATTATCTTGATACATAGAATTTTTATTTATTTCTCAAGTATCAATTCATGCAGCTACTGTTATAGTTTTCATTACAGAACCTGGTTCATACAAAGCAGAAATAATATCATTTGTATAAACTTGTGAACCATAACCATTTTTATATCTATATTTTACAAGAGCCATATCTCATAATTCTTCTCTAGTTGCTTCTCTAAGTAAAATCTCTTTGTTATCATAAATAAATTTTTTACCATTTTCTGTATCTTCTACATAAATTGGAAATCATAACAAATCAGTAGCAGGATTTGGGAATTGACTATATCTTACTTTTTCAAGTTCATATACATCTCAAAAATTATTTAAATCATAAGATGGATAATTAGCCATAGCCAAAATATTTCATGTTTTTGGATCCATGACTATAATGCTTCATTTATTTGCCCTATATTTATTAACTCAAGCCTCCAATAATTGTTCTACTTTTCTTTGTATATTTCTATCAATAGTTGTAACTATTTCTACTCATTCTCAAATCAAATCTTCTTGATTCAAAGATATAGGATCAATAATTCTACCATTTATATCTTTTCTACTAATAATTTCTCAATTATTTCATTTTAAAATATCATTAAAATATCACTCTACTCAATAATTTCAAACTCATGCATTATCTACAAATCATATAACTTGTGATGCTAAATTTCATTCTGGATAATATCTATTTGGAACAGGAGTCATAATAAAAAATCAACTTATAGATTTTTCTTCCAAAAGTATTCATCTACTTAAAGCATCTTTTTCATCTTTTATATATGAAGTAATATAATCGGAACTATCTATTGATAATTTATTTATAATTGGAATATATCTTAATTCTCTTTTTCTAGTCAAATTTTTTAATCTTTCTTCATTTGTTCACATTATTTTAGATAATTTTTTTACATTATCATCAGTATTATTAAATTCCTCTGGATTTACATATAAATACTTATCATTTGGATAAAGTCATTTTATATTTAAATTTTTTATTTGTGTTATTTCTTCACCGCTAAGCTCTTTTTCTATCAAAACACTTGTAACTTTTGTTTGTAATAATTTATCAACTATTTTATCTTTAAGTATTTTTTTTATAAATTTTTCATCATTTTGATAATTCTCTATTTCTAAAACTTTTAAATACTTTGTAATATTTGTCTTACAAAGCATATCACTTTTATCTAAACATGATTCATTATAAACTATATCAACTAAAAAATTTGAAAGTTTATCTTTATCTCAAATAATTTGAGGATCAACTGCTAAATCATAAAGATGTAAAGAAGTACCTAAAACTGTATTTTTCTCTCATCATGACATTATTGTTCACCTATTTACTGGAACAGTAACTTTTCAAATTTGTTGAGAATCAGCAAGTCAATTATAATAATCAAAGTTCAAAACAGTATATGAAAAAAGTGTTTTTACTATTGTTAAAAAAAATAAAACAAAAAAAAGCACAATAGTATGTATTGCATTCCATCTACTTAGCATTTTTCTAATTTTATAACTTACTTTTATGTTTTTTAAAAAACTCGTATCAATCATTATATATTTTTTAATAATATTTGTTTTAATTTTTCTGGTATTATATCATCACTACTTATTGTAGCAAATTTTTTTTGTAGTAATTCAAAATATAATTCATCATATTTTGTTAAAATATTTTTTCTAAAACTCGCTAATACTTCAATATTTTTTCACTCATAAAAACTTAATGATTTATAAAAAGCAAAAACAACTTCTTCTACTTCTCAAACACATTCAAATGGTTTAATTCAATCAATTCAAAGCAACTCTAAAAAAGTTTTTTGTATATCTTTTTTTAAAAATAAATCTTCTCAAAAGATAGAAATAATCTCTTCCTCTTTTAAATAAGGTCTCAAAATAGTAAAAACAAAAGCACATTTAGGACAAGAATTACACCATATAGTTTGTTTTAATCTTTTTGTCTCATCAATTTTAAAATTGTTATTACAACTACTAAAAACTCAAAAAAAATCTTTTAGATTTTTTGAAAAATATTCTGATATTTTTAGTTCATACCAACCTCTAAGAATAGAAAAATACTTTATATCACTACTTAAATAATCCTCTATATAATCTCTTAAATCTCTCTCAAATTCTAAACTTTTACTCCATTGATGATTTATTTCTAATCATTCCCAAAATGTATTTCAAATATTAGCTGATTTTTCATTTGATAAAACTATATATTTATAATTATAAATATATGAAGCAAATAAAAGACAAAAAGCTATTATTCAAGTAATAGGAACATGTCAGTTATAATTTCAAAGTCTATTTAATTCTAGTAATTTTTGGCTTATTTTTCTCTTTATTAAATAGATATCTTTTCAAAGTAGTTTAGCACAGTTTTCTTTGATTGAATCACTCTTTCAAAAAACAACTAAATCATAATCTAAATTATTTTTTCTAAATAAATCTATAGATACAAGAGAGTCTTTCCCACCACCTAAGGCAATAAGAGCTTTTTCATCAACTTCAAAATTTATTTTTTTATGCACTAATCCTGAATCATTTATAAAATTAAATAAATTTTTAGGACTAATATTATTAGTATATAAAAACTCTCATAATCAATTTTTATAAAATTTTTGCCAAAACTGTATTTGATTTGAGTCTAAAAATCATGATTTAACATATAAATTTTTAGTTGGAAATGATTTATAATAACTTATTCAAAGAGCTATATGAATAGAAAATAAAAAATTATTAATTATTTCATCATTTAAATCATCTCTTATAAAAAACTTATCACTAAAAAAATCTATTTCTTCTTCAAAAAAATAGTTAGAATCAAAACTCCATATAAATTTAGCCTTCAAAGTTTCCTTATCAAAGCTAAAACTTTCAAAATAAAATGAATTAAATTCTTTCATAAAAATAGTTCTCTAAATAACTATATCTATAATAGTTTTTATTGTTAAAATTTCAAATTTAAGTTTAAGTAAAATATTAATTATTTACTTGCAAAACAATATTTTTTTTATATAATCCCATTTGTTGATTTACTGGTGTATTTTCCGGTTTATTCAATAAAATTATTTTATTTTCGTAAAAAATACGAACTATGACAGTTACTAAAGAAGTAAAAAGTAAAATCATTTCTGATTTTTCAAACAAAAAAGGTGATACAGGATCTAGCGAAGTACAAATTGCTATATTAACTGCACAAATTGAAAACCTTAAAGAACATTTATTAGAACATAAAAATGATAATCACTCTAGAAGAGGTATATTAATTATGGTTGCTAAAAGAAGAAAACTATTAACATACTTAAAAAGAAAAGACGCTGTTAAATATAGCGAAGTTATCGAAAAATTAAACTTAAGAAAATAATAAAAAAGAAACGTTTTGAAACGTTTCTTTTTTATTGTTTAATTATTTTTCAAACTTCACTTGATAATAATAAATCTTTAAAATGCAATTTAATTCTATCTATAAATCTATCAATTATTAAATAATCATAATCAAGAATAATAAGACCTAAATTTATTTCTGTTTGTAAATTTCAAATTTTATTTGTATTTATTGAATCCACATTTATTCACATATTATAAATAATGTCACTCAATTCTTTTAAAATTCAAATTTGATTTTTTACAACAAGTTTTAAATTTATTATTAATGATTCTTCTTTTTCTCAATCAATATAAGCTGGTAATAATCTATCTTTATTTACTTCATCTAGTACTTTACAATTTCTTCTATG
>CALMDL010000185.1 GCA_937864995.1 uncultured Candidatus Altimarinota bacterium
ACAAGTCTTTTTGCATTTCTTTTATCTGCTAATACTTCTTTTAATGCCTCTTCTGTAAATATAGTATTTTGACTTCATTTAAATAAAACTATGTATTTTTCATTACTTTTTTCTATATAATCTCTTACAAATAATCAAGCATCTTTTGAGTACTTAAAATTTCATAAATGATGTCCGAAATTTTGCATAGTTTCTTTTCAAATAGAAACTATTTTTCAATAAGTTTTTAAATAATGATACAATTTTCTATGTTCTTGCCTTGATTTAACACCAAGTTCTCTCATATCTCAAATTACAAACAAAATACGATAATTTCTAAAAATACTATCTCTTAAATAAACTGTATTTTGAATCATTTTTAACATACTTGCGGGTCAAGCATTGTAAGTAGAATCAATTAAAACTGAACCATTAATTCAATTAAATAAGTTAAATCTACCATTTTGGTTTACTAAATCTACATAATTTCATGCTTCTATATAATTTACTCCAAAATTTTTCAATATATTTATAGCAAGAGTAAGATAAACAAAATTATCTTCTCACATTATATTTGTTTTGATAATAGAATTATCTATTTTTAAAAGTGACAATATTTTTTTATCTTCACAAATATATTTATGTTTATATTCGTGTTTTTTATTGAAAAATTGATGTTCCACAAGTAATTTTGGTGCATTTTCAACCAAATATTCATCTTGTTTATTTAAATATGATTTAATTTTTGTATTTTTAACAAGTTTAATTTTTTCATCTCAGATTTGTTTCTTTGATTCAAAATTTTGTACATGTATAAAATCAAGTTTCGTAAATACACTATAATCAGGTTTTGCAATTTTAAGTAAAAAATCCATATCACCAGGATGATCAACTCAATATTCTAAAACTATTATATCATATTCTTTTTTTCAAATAAAAGTTTTTTTAACTAAGTAAAAAAATATTTTTATAAGAGAAATAACTCATGGATTGTATTTTTCAATTTTAAAAATAGAAAAAACAAGTCATAATTCACTATTAAAATTTTTTGGTGAAGTATATACTTTTTTATCAGATAAAAATTGATTTAATACTTGAAAAATTATCATTCTACAACTTGTCTTTCCTACACTTCAAGTAACTCAAATAACTATTGGTTTAGTTTTTTTTATATATCTTTTAGCCAAAAAAGCATATATATGATAAATGATTTTTATTATAATTTTTTTCATTTTTTAAATTATTTGATTATTATAATATTTATTGTATAAATAATAATTATTTTATAAATTAAATCAAACTTTTATTATTT
>CALMDL010000186.1 GCA_937864995.1 uncultured Candidatus Altimarinota bacterium
TATTTTTCAAAATATGAGCTAAAGTTCATATAATAAATATCTTTTAAACCTCAAACAATAGTTATGTATTGTCATTTGTAATTTACTGGTTTAAAGTGATTAAAAAATAACATTAAATTATTTTCATCTTTTTTTAGTATTTTTAAAAAATCAATTTGTTCTTTTATAGAGCCATTTTTTATGTTTACTTTTTTTATATTACAATTTTCAAAATTAAATCATTCTAAAAAATCGTTAGTATAAACTATGTAATCATTTTGTTTATTTTGTTCTATAAAAGTCTTGATAAGCTGTATAGCAAATCTAGAATAAAGCTCATTTTTAACAAATCTTAAATCGATTCAAATTTTCATTTTTCTATTTTTTATTTTTATATTTTTAAAATTATCTATATTATATACTAAAAGTTATTTTTTAAAAAATTTTTTATGAATTTGTTTGATTATTTAGATAAAAAAGAAACACATTCTTTTTTAAATATAAAAGTTATCCCAAATAGTCAGAAAACAGAAGTAGTTTGAGTTATGGATAATTGAGTTTTAAAGATAAAATCAAGATGAATTCCTGAAAATTGAAAAGTAAATTTAGAGATAATTGATTTTATATCAAAAGAATTAAAAATAAATAAAAAAAACATAAAAATAATATCTTGAGAAACAAGTAGAAATAAGTTAATCAAAATTGATTTTTAAATATTTATACTTATACTTTTTATAATTAAAATTAACAAAGAAATATGGGATTTATATATATATTTATCTACCTAATATTTTTAATCTTATTATATGTTTTTATAATAGAAAGATTAAAAATACTTAGTAATAGGCATACTGAAAATACCTGAATAGAATCTCTTTCTAGATGATATAAAATCATAAGAAGAAGAATGATTATTTTACTTATTATTTTATTTTTTCTTGGTAGTTTAATTTTATTAACTTTTGCAAAAAATGACTTATTATACAAAACATGACTATATAATGATCAGACGCCATTGGATAATGATGTTTTTTAGATACATGAAATTTAGTTTTTTTGTATTTGTATCGTTAACATTTTATTTAATTGCTATTAAATTAAATACTTCAGTATGACAAGAAGTTGTAAGATATATTATTTTACCATTGTCTTTTATTATATTAAATTATGCTTTTATAAAACTTATTTTGTATTATATAGCTTATTACAATAATTTGCTTATATTTCATGAAGATAAAATTATAGTTATTAAGTCTACACTTCTAGATACTGATAATGTAGAAATAATTGATTTACATAAAATCACTAAAATGGATGCATTTTCAAATTGAATAATTCCAAATATTTTATGATATGGTACTCTTGTAATAGAACAACAAAGAGAGAAAGTTAGAGAATTTTGGTATGTTCCAAAGCCATATAAAGCTTGTACTTATTTAAATGAAGCAAAAGAAAAAACCGCAGAAAAAAAATAAAAACCTGATTTTTCAGGTTTTTTTTACATTTTATTATTTTTTTATATACTTTAAAAAAATTAATTTAATATAATTATGAAAAAAGTTTTAGTTTGATTATCAGGTTGAGTAGATAGTGCAGTAACTGCTTATCTACTTAAAGAAGCTGGTTATGATGTAACAGCAGGATTTATGATAAATTATTTAGATGAAAATAATCCTGTTTGTCCTACAAAGTTAGATTTACAAGTTGCAAAAGAAGTTGCAGCTTATTTAGATATTCCTTTTTTCACTTTTGATTATAGAGAAACTTATGCTGAAAAAGTATTAAATTATATGTATGAATGATATAAAAAAGGTATAACACCAAATCCAGATATCATGTGTAATAGTGAAGTAAAATTTAGAGTATTTTTAGATGAAGCTTTGGAACATGGATTTGATATGATTGCAACAGGTCATTATGCTATTATAGAAAAATGAACGGATAATTTTTTTCATTTAAAAAAGTGAATTGATAATACAAAAGACCAAAGTTATTTCTTGGCTTGATTAAAACAATTTCAACTTAGCAAAGCTTTGTTTCCAGTTTGAAATATGCAAAAAAGTGAAGTTAGGGAAATAGCAAATAAAGCATGACTTCCAAATGCCAATCGTAAAGATAGTCAATGAATTTGTTTTGTTTGAAAAGTTGATATGGTTAAATTTTTAGAACAAAAAATAGAACACAAACCAGGTCTTGTAAAAGATACATCATGAAAGATATTATGAGAACATAAATGAGTTTTTTATTATACTATCGGCCAAAGAAAGGGGCTTGATATTTGATGACAAGCAGAACCAATATTTGTAGTAAAAAAAGATATAGAAAATAATGAAATAATAGTTTGAACAGCAAATGATTTAGAATTATTTGATGATAAATTATATGTTTTAGATTTCAATTTTTTATCTAGAAATGACTACAATTTCCCACTTAAAGCAAAAGCAAAGATTAGATATAGACAAGAAGATCAGGATTGTGTTATTTACAAAGAAGAAAATAGATATAAGGTATTTTTTGACAACAAACAAAGAGCTATTGCTAGAGGTCAAATATGTGCTATATATTTAGAGGATGAACTTATTATGAGTTGAGTTATAAACTAAAAA
>CALMDL010000187.1 GCA_937864995.1 uncultured Candidatus Altimarinota bacterium
GGACTATTTATTCATCTAACAACTTCTTCATAATAATCAAGAAATTTATCGTAAGTTTTCATATTTTTTTTATTTAGTTAAATGTACATCATCTATTTTTTCATCAAAACTATCGATTACATTTTTTAACATATAATCCATACTTTTTAGTTCTATTTTATTTACTCTTTTTTTGATGTTTCTATATATCTCGCTATAATTTTTTCAACCATAATTTCTCTCTACTTTTGCTTCTAAAAGTGCTGAAAATGTATCAGCATATTTTGCTATTTTTCACAATTGTCATTCAAATGGTTTAAGCATATATGGAGAAACTTTTTGTTTATAATCATTATCAACATAAGAAAATATATAATCATCCATCATTTTTATTTCTACTTGTTCTAAAACATGTTCAAATCAAGCAACAGATTTTTTAGTTGGTGTAATTATATCTCAAGTTATAGCTTCTGGAATATCATGATAAATTGATTTTAACATAAGCTCTTTTAAATCTAGATTTGAACCATTTTCATTTTCTATTTTTCAAAGAACATATGAAATAAAAGTAATAACAACTAAGTGAGACATAACAGAAATTGGGAAAATTCTTGTTTGTCAGCTCCATCTCATAGAATGATTTAATCTTCTAATATGTGATAAATATCTTTTATAATTTTCACTTGATAAAAGTAAATCTAGACTTTTTAATTCGCTTCTTTTTGTATACAAAAAACTATTTATTTGATCAAGAGGTACTTCATAAATATCAGAGTATATTTTATGATTTACAAGACATTCATTTAATCATGCATACTTCTTTGCAACACTTATTATAAGTAATTCTAACTTCTTATCACTATCATTGTAAAGAGTGTCTCTAATGTCATTTTTTATGCTTTCTGGTGCATCCATAGACAATATAAAATCATAACCAATTTTTTCAATTTGAGAAAAAATACTACTATCAACTTGTCTTATATATTCTCTAGTTCATGAGTTGATATCTGAAATCAAAAGGTATGAAAAAGAATTAAATATTATCCTTTTTATAATAAATTCTATATCTACTTTTTTACCATTTTTTTCTTCTAAATATGACAAAAATAATGCTATGTGCATAACATATCAAACATTATCCATATGACTTACATCTTCTATTCTAGGAAAATTATTCCATCTTTTCATAGATAATCATCTAGTAAGCATCAATTTTAAAATAA
>CALMDL010000188.1 GCA_937864995.1 uncultured Candidatus Altimarinota bacterium
ATTATGAGAATACAAGTTTTATCAAACAAAACAACATGATTTTTTATGGAAAATTTAGGGAAGAAGGAAGAAACAAAATAAAGATATGTTTTAAGGCATATCTTTATTTTGTTTCTCTTAATTCTATCATTTGTATAGCATCATATTTTAAAATATTTGAAAAAGATAATATTCAAATTTTTATTTCTGTATTACTTATTTCTAATATATCGTTATCTATTTCACTAAAAAATAGAACTATTTATTATTTTTTTTATAAATATATTTGACAATTGAATTATTTATCTTATATTTTATTTGTTTTTAAATTTAATTTATAATTATTTTTTATGAAATTAACTACTGCTTCTTTGATTCTTAGTGGTGCATTAGCTGCTTGAGCTGCAAATGCTGACAATAATAAAGCTCCATTATTAAATGATGAAAATATTAAACCACCAGTTACATTAACACAAAAAGATGATGTTGTAACTCTTTATGCTGATGCTACTTCATTAAATATAGCTGAAGTTGTGTGAGAAAAAAAATCAGTTTCATATAATGCTTGGTGTAAAGAAAACCCAGAGGCATGTAAATCATTAAATGAACAAAAAGCTAAATCAGAAAAAATTGTTGATACAAAATCTGCAACTTCAAATTTATGAGTTATAGTAAAATGAAAAGCTGTTTGATTAGGATTTGAAACACAAAGTGTTTATGTGGAAGCTACTTCAAATTTTGATGATGAATTATGAGCAGGAGCTGCTTATAAATTTAACTCAGGAGCTGTTGCATGAGTAAGTTATGCTGATAAAAAAGATGTAGGTAGTCAAACTTGAGTTTGAGCTTGATTTGTAAAAAGTTTCGATAATTCTTATGTTTGAGCATGATTAAAATATACTGATTTTAATGCAAAAGGTATTTATGCTGATGCTAATTCAGTAAAAGCTCAAGTTATGTGAGCATATGAAATAACTTCATGATTATTTGCTGAAGCTAGCGTATGATACAAAACTTTTAAAGCTGATACTTTTGATAATGATTCAAGAGTAGAATGAAGTTTATGACTTGCTTATATGACTCCTGATTTTACTGCTAGAATTGCATCAACTATAAATCAATCAAGTAATCAAGTTATGGCAACTTTAAGTTTTCCAATTGGTGGAAAAAACAAAGTTTCAGCTGCTAACTTAGGGCAATCAAGTATGGCTAGATTTATTGCTGATAGTAGTTTTGATAACTCAATTGTAAAAGTTAAAAAAGTACCTGTTGTGACTCCAGAAGTACCACTTCCAGCACAAACATTAAGTATTACTACTTCATGACCAGTAGTTTCATGAGCAAATAGTGATAATGTTACGGCTTTAATTTGACCTTGAGGATCTGTTGATTTTACTTTAAGTGTTAATTCTCCATATACATTGTCTAATACTAGTTTATCATTTCCTGAAAGTTCAGCATGAACATATACTCAAAATGTAAATATATTGCATAATGGTAATGTAGTATGAACTAGAACTATATCAGTTACTTGGCAATTATAAAAAAATAAAACCTTTTAAAGGTTTTATTTTTTTATAATTGTTTTTTTAAGGATAATATATCCAACTTAAATCATTCCGACTTGTACATGTCATATTTTTTTCTGCACATTTTACATCAATTCAATTGCATTTTTTCCAATCATGTGAAAATAAACAACTTCATCATTTATAGCTTCAACTCGGACATTCTCAACATCAATATTTAGTTATTGGTCAACCA
>CALMDL010000189.1 GCA_937864995.1 uncultured Candidatus Altimarinota bacterium
CAAATTTTAAGAGAAAACAGATGAGATTTATGAAATAAAGCTATTATGAATATCATTTGATTAGAAAACTTTATAAATGAACACTATATTTGAAAAGAATTTCCAAAAGATATAATAAATCAATTTCAAACTTGAAAAGATTTGATATTAACAGCTTGATTTAAAGAGCTTCAATTAGCAAAAATAAAAGCAACAAAACTAAATAAGTACAATCATATAGTAGTAGAAAAAGCACCTGAAAAAATCTATGAATTACTTAGATATATAATACAAGATTTATGATATATACCTAAAAAAATAATAGTTTATGAGGATAGACCAGAATATTTTGTAGAAAATAAAAATTTAATAGAAGATTTTTTATGAACAACTCTTGAAATTATGTTTGTAGAAATGATGGATAATCAAAATGAACCAAATATAAAAAAAATCGCCTAAGGCGATTTTTTTTATATTTTAATTTTTACTGTATCTCATAATTCTGGAACCAATATATCTATACTTTTTCTTGTTCTAAGTACTTCTTTTTTTATTTTTTCTTTTAATTCTAAACGAGAATCTGTTCAGTGAGTAAGAGAAATTTTAGCTCATCTATTTATACTTGTTTCAGATAATAATTGAAGTAATTCATCTTCATCAATATGTCATGAAAATCATTTTATATCAACTACATTACAAGAAACTTCATATATTTCTCATTCTATAGATACATCTTTTTTTTCTTTAATTAATCATCATCTACAATTTGGTGGAGTATATCAAACAAAAACAACTGTTGATTTTGGGTTTTCTAGATTCTCAGCCAAATGACTTACTACAGCTCATCATTCACACATACCAGATGAAGAAACAATTATTTCTTTTCTAAATGCTCTTTTTCATTTGTATAATTCTTTTTGTTCTTTTTTATTTTTAATATAAGTTATAACCTCTCTACCAAATAATTCAATTTGAGTACCTGGATCAAGTAAATCATATTTTTCTCAAAGTTCACTTATATAAATATTTGTTATTTTTTCACTAAGTGGTGAATCTAAAACTATATTGAAAAAATAACTAGATTTTTTAATTTTTTTAATATCATCTTTTAATATTTCAATAGTTCTAAGTAATTGTTTAGCTTTTGAACTATCTTTATTTTCAAGAGAATCATAATCATTTCTTACTTCTGTAAGCTCAGTTTTCAATTTTTCTAATTCATCTTTATCTCATCTATGTTTATACATGTCTTCGATTAATAACATCAAGATTTCTTGTGTTCTTTGCATAGAAAAAGTAGGTACAATAACTTTTCACTCAGCAAATCAAAGTTCATCTAAAAATTCTTTTACAGTTTGTTCTCTATCTGGATGATTTCTACCTGCATATGTTGTTTCATATTGAGCATAATCAAGTTTTAAATTTGATACATCTGGTCTTCATGATAAATTTGGATCTTTTATTCTTCATAAATCTCATGAAAAAAGCAAATTTGTATGTTTTGTAGTTTTTTTACCAAATCAATCTTTATTTTTTTTGTTTTTAAGTGCAGTATTTACGCTTTCTGTTACAACAGTGATAAGAGCTTGAACACTTCATTCTATATGCCCAGCATCTAAAAAGTTTAATTTTATACTATCAATTATTCTTTTATTTCTTTCATCTCAAGTTTTTACTTTTACTTTTAAAAGTTTAGATACTTTATCTAAATTTTCTAAACTATATTTTACTTTATATGGTCTTTCTAAAGCATCATCTATATCACTATACTCTTTAACTGAGTATTTTTTTAATAATTTAGAATATTCATCATATAGTTCTTTTGCTTGTTCCCTATTTACTGTTAAAACAAAATTTAATGCTTCGTCTAATTTTTCAGATAACTTTTCATTATCTTTTTTTATTCTAACATTTTCTTCTAATATCTTTTTTGTTTTTGATATTCTTTCAGATAACTCATCTTTAATTTTATTAAAAACTGAATTATCTATAAATATTTCTTTTTCATATCATTTTAATATCTTATCCAGAATATAATCTAGAGTCTTTTTATTGTATTTATCTATAAAGAAAAAATCATTTAAAACTTCTTCATCTCATACTTCAAGTAAATGAACAAGTGACATCATGTTAGCAATATCAGTTTCATCATAAAGCAATTCTGTAACTGCTTCTAATTTAGTTTTTATATCTTCTATACTAAAAACTTTTTGTTCATCTAAAATAGTTTTTGATTCAAGATACATTGCTTCCAAATTATAGTTTTCACCAAATTTTTTATAAAGCCCTCATTTTATTTTTTCTCTATCTTGTTTTGAAATTCTTGATTTTAATCTTTCATATGATTCAACAATAAAAATATGAAGTTTTAATTCTTTTTCTATCTTTTCATTTTGTTCTTTTGCTTCCTCCATTTTTGCTCTAGCAACTTTAACAGAATCTAGAAGAATTTGTTCAGATTGTAAAGCAGTTAACTTAGTCATGTAAATTGGATTAACATATCCATTTTTTACAAGCAAAGGAACTCTTCAAGAATGATCTAAATGAGCATGAGTAAGAACTATAAAATCAGATTTCATAGCTTCATCATCTATTTTTTTATTATATTCATCATCTGCTCTTCATCATTGAAACATTCAATAATCTATAAGTAAACTTATATTTTTTAAATCAGATTCAAATTTAACAAGTGTAGAACTTCATGTTAAAGTTACATATTCTGGACTAGTATAATCTCCAGATTCAATACCACCTAAATATTTAATAGAAGCATTAACCATATTTTTTATAGATAATAATAAAATATATATTTAAATTGTAAAATATTTTAAATTATTGTCAATATAAATATTAATTTTATATTAAAAAAATAAAAAGATAACTATAGTTATCTTTTTATTTTTGGGTTTTGGCTTTTTTATTGGTCTTTGGCTTTTTATTTTGTAGTAGTTGGC
>CALMDL010000190.1 GCA_937864995.1 uncultured Candidatus Altimarinota bacterium
TCTTATGATGCCAATAAATAATTTATATAAAAGTTGAATTAATTTTTAAATATGAGATACGATAAGTTAGTTGGAGATAAAATACCAGATAAAATTATAAAAAATTGAGAAACTCCTATTTTTCATATAGCATGAGATGAGGAGTATTATGAAAAACTAAAAGATAAAATTAGAGAAGAAATAGATGAAGTAGCTGAAGCTGGTAGTCATGAATTATTAGAAGAATTAGCTGATTTAAAAGAGGTTGCACTTGCAATACTTGAATTTTGAAAAATCGATATAAGTGAAATTAAAGTGAATAGCTGAAATGAAACACTAATTGAAGCTGATGAATTAAAAATGGAAATCAAAATCAAAGTTTGAAATATACTAGGATTTATTGATATAATTTGCAGTATGAATCAAATTAATGCAGAAGATCTAGAAAAGGTAAGACTAGAAAAATTAGAAAAAAGATGATGATTTAAAAAAAGAATTATTTTAGAAGAAACTTTATAATATATGGTAACTGAAATTATCCAAACAAAACATACTCCAGAAGATTTAGAAAAAATAAATGAAGTTTTAAGCGCTTTTTGATTAGACGTTAAAAGAAGCGTTGATTTTTGTCTTGATAATAAATTTGATGAGATTGATGATTGAAATAGTGATGAAACTGATTCAAATGAAGGTGATGCTATTTATTCTTGGCAACAAGTTGTAAATAATGCTATTTGATTAGATGACGTAGCAATTTCATTTATAAGAATGGATCCTATTAAATCAAGAAAATTTTTTTTATTTTTTACAAGTGAATTAAATAATAAAAAATTGTCTCCTGAGATAAAAAAAATAGTAACTGATTCAATTCTAAATACTAATTTATCAAAAAAAGAATTTAGAAAAATACTAAATGAATTATGTGATAATCCAGATTGTAAATTTCCTGATGATTTAGAAAAAATAAATGAAAATTGACCATTAAAATTAAGAGATATTAGCTTATATATACTTTGAAATTTTACAAAAATTCCTAGAGTAATTGAGCTTTCAACTTGAAGATTTGTAACAATTGTAAAAACTAGTGAATTGCATTCTTGAGAAGAAATTTTTACAATTAGATATTGAATAAAAGATACTAAAGTTGCATATCCAAAATACAAATGAATATCAACTTTTATAGTAAAAGATAACAAAGTAAATTTTTTGGATGTAATTTGATTTTGAGAAAAAAATGAATCTAGAAAAGACTTAGAAGAAATCAAAGAATTTATTTGATTTACTATGGAACATGATGATAGTATAGAATTAAATGAAATAAAAAAATGAAAAACAGCAGCAATTTTAGAATTTGTAATCGATTGAATAAATATTTTTAAAACATGATTATTTAAATCAAAAATATTAGATGCTTGAGAAAATGATGAGTGACAAAAGGTATTATTTGTACAAACTGCATATCTTGATAATACAATATTTTCACAATTAGAAATGAATTTATTTAATAGAGACTGAAAAAATATAATTTACATTTGAGCATTA
>CALMDL010000191.1 GCA_937864995.1 uncultured Candidatus Altimarinota bacterium
TAGTTCACTTTCATAAAAATTGTGTTTCTAGTATATTATTATATTTTTCTATGTCAAATTTCAAATATTCATAATTTTTAAATTCTCAATTTTTATATAATATTCTATATTTATTACAAAAATCTACAATATTATCAGTCTTGTAATCTATCTCATAATAAAAATGACTTTTATTTAAAATTGAATATTTTTTATGAGCTATTAATAAAGATATATTATTAAAGATCTTAAATGCTTTAAATACATTTAAAATTGAATTATAAAATCAATCTATAAATACTTCTATAGGTACATTTCTCTTTTTATTTATTTTTCTTAAAAATGTATAATAATAAGAAATCCTTGGTTCTTGAAAAATAAGAGTAATTAGTGATATTCTACTATACTTCTGGCATTGTTTAAAATTTTGTTTTACTTTATTTAAATTTCTAAATGTTCAATCAAAAATAAAATTTAGATTATTTTCAAAACAAAATTTAAGTATTTTATCAGCAACATGTACAGCTGATTTTTGATATTCTGAAGAATTTTCTCAATCATATCATATAAAATATTTTCTATATTTATCTATATCAATAATTATAAAATTTTTCTTTATATCTAAAAATATAGTATCCAAAAATTCTGTTTTACCTGCTCAAGGAGCTCATGCTAAAAATATAGAAGATATAGAATTACTTCTTTTTATTTTATATTTCTCTAAGTCCTGAAATTTATTTATTATATATAAAGCTAAATCTTCAATTCATTTATCATTATTGGGAAATTTTTTCATAAAAATTAAAATTATTTCTAAAAAATATTACAAATATTTGTAATATTACTTTTATTATATACAAATTATATACAATTATTAAATAAAATCAAAATAATTTGTTTTAATTAAAAATAATAAAATCTCCTTTTTTGAACTTTTTAAAAACATATATCTCTTTTCATATAAATTACTACACACTGACTATTAAATTTTCTCTACGAATTTATATGAGAGATTGTGAGATATAAAAAAACCTAGAAAAATAATTTCTAGGTTTTTTTATTTACAAATTACTATATTTTCTAAAATTCTCAGCTTGTTCAAAAATTTCTTTAAATACTTCATCTTTTGTAACTGGTGGATAATCATTTTC
>CALMDL010000192.1 GCA_937864995.1 uncultured Candidatus Altimarinota bacterium
AATAACTCAATTACAAGATTCTATTTCAATTTTAGAAAATGAAATAGATATAATTGAAGATAATTATTTAGAATATTTTGAAGAATATGAAAAATTAGAAATTATTCTAAATAATTATGAAAAATCATTTAAAGAATATATTTATACTAAAAAAATAATCTGATTAGATTTTGAACTTATAAGTGAAATTAAATTTAGTTATTTAGAAACTTTAGAAAAAATTGAAGCAAAAGAAAATGAAATCAAAAATGAAATTTTTAAAATTCAAAATATTTTAAATGAAAATAAATATTTAAATAATATTTTACCGAAAATAGAGCATTGAAATTTAAATAATGTAAATTTTTGAGAAATTATATCTTGATTAAAAAAACATAAAAATATATTAGATAATACTGAATTAAAAATTGAAAAAAATAAATCAGTATTTAATGAAAAATTAAGAGCTAATTCATATGATGATTATTTAAAAAATATATCCGAGGTATTATCAAAAATACTTATACAAAATAATTTTATTAATTATGAGAATATTAAATTTTCTTCTTTAAAAGAAATACAATGAGATATTATAGAAGCAGAAACTTTTTGATTTTTTAAAAAACTTTTTTGATTAAAATCTAGACAAATTAAAAAAAATAGAAAAATATATTATGAAATAATTGAATATCAAAAAAATGAAAAAATAAAAGATTATTTTTTAGAGTTTTCTGAAGATATTAACAAAAATGATGAATTACTCTTAAAAATAAAAGAATTTATTTCTCTAAAAGGATTTGAAGAAAAATTTGTTGAATATAATAAAACCAATAAAGAATATTCAATATATTTGACAGAGTCAGAAAAAGAAATAAATGTTGTAAAATGAGAATGTGATAATTATATTAAACAAATATCAAATGAATTATTTATTGATTTAGGTAATTATGAATATGAAAAAATAATAAATATTATTGAAAAAATACATAATTTATATTGATTTATAAAAAATAGGAATTATTTAAAAATAGAATTAAATGATAAATTAATTAAAAATCAAAATCTCATTACAGAAACTAATAATTATTTTAATAAAAATTATGATAAAGAAATTTTAAATTATATATCAAAAATTGATAATAATAATTTTATAGAAAAACTAGATAGTATTTTAAAATTAGAAGAAATAAATATTCAAAGAAATATTATAAGTGATAGATTTCAAGAATTAAATTATTTAGAAAAAAATGTAACAGAATTAAATAAAGAAATTTTTGAATTACAATGAATTTTAAAAGATACATCACTTGATTATTTATCATATCAAATTTCAGAAAATATAAATGATATTAAACCAAAATTAACTGATTCAGTTGATAAGATTTATAATGTATTTTCTTTTATTAAAGATTGGTGAGAATCAAAAGATACTTATTTAGTAGAAAAATATAAAAAACTTTTTGAATGAATAAAAATATTTATCACAACAAATTTATCTACTACTAGTATCCCATTAGAAAAATGATTTTATGATTATTTAATCATAGATGAAGCTTCACAAAATGATATTGCAAGTATTATCCCTTTACTTTATAGAGTAAAAAATGTAATTATTATTTGAGATCCAAATCAATTACAAAATATTGTATCATTAAAAAATGATGATATTATTAAAATATTTTATAAGACTTTAAGAAAGAAAAATTTAACATCTAAAGATTAT
>CALMDL010000193.1 GCA_937864995.1 uncultured Candidatus Altimarinota bacterium
TGCAAATTGTAACTGATAAAATACTAACTGATTTAATTTTAAAATTGAAAAAATAACCATGCAAAATAACAATCTTCCAGATTGATGGAAAATAGTAAAATTAAAAGATTATACAACTGAAAGAAAGCAAAAAAACAAAGCCAATGAAGAATTGACTGTTTTTTCGATATCAAATAAAAGATGATTTGTGAAGTCTGATGATTATTTTGAATGACAAGTTTATAGTAAGGATTTGAAAAATTATAAAATAGTTAAAAAATGAGAATTTTGATTTAGTCCTCCAAGAATAAATGTTTGATCTATTGCATATATGGAAGAACATGAAATTTGAGTTATAAGTCCAATATATGTGGTTTTTGCTTTAAAGGATTGAATTGATCTAAACTTTTTTAGATATTTTATGAAATGACATTTGTTTAATAAACAAGTAAATAATTATACCCAATGAGCTGTAAGACAAAATTTAAGTTATGATGATTTTTGAAAAATAGAACTTCTTTTACCACCTTTAGAAGTGCAAAAAGAAATTGCATGAAAATTAAATGATTTAGATAAACTTATAGAAACTCAAAATAATCAAATAGAAAAATATGAAAAACTCAAAAAAGCAATGATCAAAAAGTTGATTAGTGAGTGAATTTGACATGCTGAGTTTAAAGAAGATAAATACTTAGGAAAAATTCCGAAAGAATGGGAAGTTAAGAAGTTATGAGAGATTGTTTCAATTAATGATGATACAATATGAAAAAATTTTGATAAAAATAAATCAATTAAATATGTTGAAATTTCTTCAGTTGAAACATGAAAAATAATTAATCATGATGAATATATTTTTAAAGATAGTCCCGTAAGAGCAAGAAGAATTATAAAAACATGAGATTTGATAATTTCAACTGTAAGACCTTACTTAAAGCAATTTGTATTAATTTCAGATAAATATAATGATTTTATTGTTTCTACATGATTTGCAGTTTTGAGATGTAGAAATTACTATAATAAATTTTTGTTTCAATATTTCTTAAGTCAAAATACGATTGATCAAATAAATAATTTTCTTGTATGAGTATGATATACAGCAATAAATACTACTAATTTAAAAGAAATTTATTTTCAAATTCCAAAACTTGAAGAACAGAAAAAAATTGCTGATATTTTGGAAAATATTGATAATTTGCTGGAAAAAGAAAGAGAAATAAAAGAATGATATGAAAAAGTGAAAAAGTGAATTGTGAGTTTAGTTTTTAGTTGTAATTTATTAATTAAGTAAGAGGAATATGTTTTATAATAATAA
>CALMDL010000194.1 GCA_937864995.1 uncultured Candidatus Altimarinota bacterium
AAAGTAAACTGACTTAGATTGCACTCTAAGTCAGTTTTTTTATTTTTAATTAAATATTTATGAGTAAATTTTTGAAAATATTATTTGTTTTATTTCTTACATCTCAAATATCTTTTGCAAATACATAAAGCTTAGGAAGTAGTTCTATGGACTCATCTTCTCAATCAATATCTTCTGAAGAAGAGGATACTGAAATTGAAACTCAAGACTTTGGTTCATATGATTATAATTATACTTTTGATTATGATTACGAATCTGATTTCTCTGCTTGGGAAGATTCATTTGAAAATTTTATGTCTGATTTTGAAACAAATCTAGATTCTCAAATGGAGCAAATGTATGCACAAATAGATAATATGATGGAGTCAATAATGTCACAAGTAGATGCACAATTAGAAGATACATTTGCAATGGTTGAACAATTAAGTGAAGAATTACCAACAAAAATAGTTGATTTAATGGATACAAGATTAGAAAAATATTTTAATAATCTATCTAAATATAGTTCAGAAGTTACATTATCTAAATTAGATAAATTAACAAATGCTATTGATAAAGTTGAATCATCATGAAAAGTTAAAGATGAACAAGTATTAGATATTCTTAATTATATGTGAGGATTAGCTGATATTGAAAAATGAGAAGTTGTAAAAGAAGAGGCTCAAGCTATAATAGATTCTGATAAAGAAATCACAAAAGATGATTTACAAGATATAAAAAGTCTTTTTGAAGAATTAAATGTATCTGATGTACAAAATTAAATTTATTTATTAATTATTATAATATTATGAAAAAAACTATATTATCAGCAGTTGTTGCTTTATTATTAGTATCAAATACTTATGCTGCTGAGACTGCAATGGAAATGTGAACTTTAGGTTCTGATTCAATGATTTGAAGTGATTCTGCATCTATTCAAGAGAATGGTTCAGTTATGACAAGTGATTCTTCTGTTCAAACAAATAATGTTGTAGCTTGAAGTACACAAGTAACTGATGAACAAGTTGTAGCTTGAGATCAAGTTGTTAATTTATGAGCTGAAACTACATTAGCACCACTTAGTGAAGAAGAAGTTGATTTAAATGCTGCTTGATTAGCTTGAGAAAATGATTCAAATTGAGTAACAATGGGAAATGTAGAAGTTGATAAATTACCAACTACTTGATTAGAAGAAAGTTTTTTAATAATAGTATCATTATTAATCTCAGGTGCTTTATTATTTAGAAATAAATTTTTAAAAAAATAAAAAATAACTCCTTATTTGGAGTTATTTTTTTTATCAAATTTACTTATTATTTCAGCAAAAATTCTAAGTAGTTTTTCATCATATCAATCAGTTTGTGTTAACCAAGTAGATAAATTGAATGCAATTGTTGGTTTAGAGTATTTTCTAAAAAATGCATTAAATATACTTTCATAAGCTGTTGATATTTTTTTTGCGTATTTTAAATTTTCTAGACGAGATTCTAGTTTTTTTAGACTTAATTGATATTTTTCAGGGTCAAAGTCTTCTCAAAATTCTTCTGCTCTATTATCAATCTCATCTTTTATATATTGTTTTATTGAATCAATTTTATAATAATTTTCAAATTCTCATTCTAGAACTATCCAATTATATTTTTTGAATTCGTTTTCATAAATATGTCATACTTTATGTACTTTTCTAATAGCTTTTATTATCATATCATGGTCTACATAAAAATTTTCATCTTTATCTATTAGTGCTATTACATTTTCTTTTCCAAATAATTCACTTGCAAATATATACCATTCGTATAATGCTCATTTTCATCAAACATCTATTACACTTATATTTTTATAGTTCAAATTAAAATAATTTTCTTCTTCTTCTTTACTTAAATTTTCTTTATTTATTTTTACATATTTTTCCCAAGGAGTATTTTCATATATATTTGGGATTGATATTTTTTCAGTTTCTCATTCTACAAGTATTACGTAATCAGAGAAAAATATAGATGCATTTTTAAAAATTAGATTTATCATTATTTTATTAAATCTTCATCCAGAATTATCAATTTTTTTTGTTTTTGTTGAACCATTTTCCATTCTAACAAATACTATATCAGATATTTCATATTTATTTTTTCTGAAATTTGAAACTAAATCAGTTGAATGTGTAGAATAAAATATTTGACTATTTTCAGATTCTCAAATTTCTTGTAAAAGAGAATCTATCATTTTTGTAGCATGTGGATGTAAAAAATTTTCTGGTTGATCTATAATAAAAACTGTAAAATCATCATTTTTTCTATCGGAAATACTATATAAATATAATTTTAATAAACTTATAAGTAAAGTTGTTTTTTTCTCTCATGATTTATCGTTTAATTCTTTTAATTTGTCTTTAGAATATCTTTCTTCTTTTAGTTTTTTTTCTTTATTTTTAAGTATTAAATCTATAAGTTTTAAGTAACCATCTTCTTTATTATCTTTATTTATTTTTCTATCACTAGGTATGTAAATAACGTTCATTTTTTCTAGTAATTCTTTTGTTTTATCATCATCAAATCTATTTGTTATTATTTCCTTTCAATCAAAAATAGATTCAAGTTTTATGCTTATATCTTTTCATTCATATGAAATAATAGCTTCTAAACTTAAAGTTTTTTTAGTATTTTTAAAGTCCTTTTCTTTGATTTTTTTTGAATTTATAAGTTTTTCAATAGCTTTTAAAATAACAGTCTTTCAACTACTATTTTTTCAAACAAAAACGGTTTTATTTTTTCAAAAACTTATAGTTTCATTTTCTATACTTCTAAAGTTTACAATATGTACACTTTTGATTTGAATCATAAAATTATATTTATTATATATTAATTAAATTTTATCATTAAATGCAATAAAAGTAAAAAATAATAGTAATTTATTGGTAAAAATTTAAAAAATTGTATACTTCTAAAAAATACCTTAATTAATGATTATATATGGTTAAAAAAATTGATTTTTATGTTGATGTTATAGATAACTATTGAGATCTTTGATTTGCAATAAATTTATTGTTTATTATGTTGAAAAATGATTTAGAATTGGAAGTTAGATTATTTTCAAATGATGAAAAATTATTTAAAAATATGACTCAAAATAATGATAATACAAAAAGAGTTTTTTATTATGATTTAAGTGAAATTAATTATTTTGAACCTAATAAGTTAATCTTTAATTTTTTTGATAGAAAAATTGATTTTGATTTTTTAAAATCAAAAAAATATGAAATTAAACTTGTTAATTTTACATATTTCTTGATGCATAAATGAGTTGAAAATTTACATCTTACAAGTTATAGTGATAAAAATATAAATATTGTTCATTTTGTACCAAGTTTACTTGAAAATACAGGTTGAATATTGATTAATAAATCAGAAACTAATTATTTAAAAAATGATTTTATAGAATATTTAAACAATAAATATAGTTTAAATATTAATTTAAAATTTGATAAAAAATATATATCTATATTTGTATATAAAGATACTTTAAATGAATTATTAATTAATTTAAATCAAGATAAAAATATTTATTTTATATTTTGATATCCTGATTTGGATATAAAAAATGATAATATAATCGTTATGCCTTTTATAGAATTACAAGATTATAATAATTTTTTGAATATATGTGATATAAATTTTGTAAGAGGGGAAAATAGTCTAATTAGCTCACTTATATGTTGAAAACCAACACTTTGGGATATATATAAAGAAAAAAACAATGCACATATAGAAAAAATATCAGATTTTATAAATTTTTTGGAAAAGTTTGGATTTGAAAAAGATTATTTTGATTTATTTATATGATTTAATATGAGTAATAAGTTTATATTTTTTGATAAATTTACCAATGATTTTTTAGATTATAACTCTAAATTTCAAACCATATCAAAATACATAATTAATAATTGCGATGCTTATGAAAAAATAAAAAAAATCCTGAATTAATTCAGGATTTTTTTATTTTGCTCTTTCTTGATATTCACCACTTTCAGTGTTTATCATTACATATTCTCCAGATTCAACAAATCCAGGAACTTTTATTGCATAACCAGTTTCAAGAATTGCTTCTTTAGTAACTCTACCATCAGCAGTGTTTCATTTTACACCTGGTTCACATTCAGTAATTAATAATTTAACAGATGCAGGAAGAATAACTCATACAAGTCTTCATTCGTATCTTTGAATATCTACAATTAAAGAAGGAGTTATGAAATTAAGAGCATCTCACATATCTTCTTCACTAATTTCAATTTGTTCATATGTTTCTTGATCCATAAAGTAATATACTCAAGCTGATTCATATAGAAATTCAAATTTTGATCTTTCAAGAATTATATCTTCTAATTTTTCTTCACTATCAAAAACTTTATCTACAGTAGTTCAAGCAATTACATTTTTAAATCTAACTTTTATGTTAGTAGCTCATCTACCACCTCTATGAATTTCTTTTTTAAGAGTAAGAAGTAAGTCATTACCTATTTTAATAACTCAACCACTTTTTAATCACATTGCTGTTATCATAATATTATTTATAATTAATTTTTAAATACGCCACTATTTTATAAAAAAAGTTTATAAAAGCAAAAAATTTTAACTATATTGTCTTTTTATAGGCAATTCTTGCTAATTTTTGTGCTTCATTATGATTTACAATTATGTCTTTATAAATGAGTAAATTATCTATAGGATTGTGAATTCTTTCAGCTTTTTCAAATACTAATTCTTTTATGTACTTTTTTATAAACTTTGCTTCACTATCAAATTTTTGTGATTGTAAGCAAGGATTAAATATACGAAGTGGTTTTGGATCAGCTCAAACTGAAGCTGACCATTGCCAGTTTCAAAAATTTACATTTTCATCATAATCAAGTAAATGTTTCTTGAAAAATTTTTCTCACCATCTCCAATCTATAAGTAAATCTTTTGTTAGAAAACTTGCAACAATCATACGTGCTCTACCATGCATCCAGTTAGTTTCAACTAATTGTTTCATAGCTGCATCTACGATAGGATAACCTGTTTCTCAATTACACCATTTTTTAAATAAAATTTCATCATGATTCCAACTTATATGTCTTTTATTTTCTTGAAATTCTATTTTTTTTGTAAAAGGGAAATAGTAGTCTATATGTTGCCAAAACTCTCTCCAAGCGATTTCGGATATATATGTGTTGCTTATTTCTTTTGCTATATTGTATATTTGTCTTACTGAAAATATACCAAATCTTAAATAAGGAGATAATTTTGAAGTTCAGTCTTTATCTAAATCATTTCTATAAGTTTCATAATCACTTCTTATATAATTTTCTAGTCTATTTTTTCAAAAATCTATTGTAAAATATGGATGTTTTTTTCAAGGAATTTTTTCATCAAGAAACTTATTTATATCAAAATCTATTTCTATTTGTTTAAAATTTGTAGGAGTCTCAATCTTATATCATTTTTCACTAAGCTTTTTTTGCCAAAGTTTGTAATATGGAGTAAATACCTTTCTTTGTTCTATTTCTTCAGGTTCAATAAGTAAAAAATCATTAAAACTTAAAAAATCTATATTATTTTTTAGACAAAAAGTAATTATATTCTCATCTCTATTTTTTCAGTAAATAGAATATGATTTATTTGTAAAAATAGTATTTATCTCATGTTTAGTGCAAATTTCAGGAATTATTTTTTCAGGATAGTCGTGATAAATTGTTAATTTTCATCAAATTTTTTTTAATTCTAAATCCAAGTTTAACAAAGCTTCTTTTAAAAAAAGAAACTTTTTGTCTTCTATTCATAAAAATTCTGGAATTAGGTTTTTATCTAGAATAAAAATTGGTAAGATAGATTCACTGTTATTAATAGCTTCAATTAATCATTTGTTATCAAATGTTCTTAAGTCTTGTCTAAACCAAAAAATTGATTTTTTATACATAATATTTTATAAGGTAATAAACGGGCGAGAGTCTTACCTTTTGCATAATTATTATAATCTTTTTATTTAAAAAACAAAGTATTTTAATTTTCTAAAATACTTTGTTTTTTAATATAATTTTTTTTAAATTTCACGCTTAGCTCTTTTATAAAATTAAGTAATATTTTTACATTTATTTCGTTGTTTAAATACTGCTTACACAGTTTATCAAAATCATCTTTTTCTAGTTTTGTTAAGTCATTTTTGAAATATCAAAACATATGAGTTATTGCATTTACATATTTTCAGTTTGTTATTTCTTCTTTTTTTATATCAAAATATAATTCTATGAATTCTTTCTTTATTATTTCAAAGTTTGTTTTATTGTATTTTGAAATAATGTTTCAAAGTTTTTTTTGTTTTTCTGGAGAATAAGCCATAAATAAATACTTATTTATGGCTTGAAATTCTATTAAATCATTTATATTTTTGAAATTTATTTCCATAATTTAATTCTAGTTTGTGCTAAAATCCAAATGAATATTACAAAAATCATTGCGGGGTATACCTTCATAGGAAAATATTCTGCTGCTATTATTCATCAACAAATAAAATAAAAATAGCTACTTCTTTGAATCCTTTTCCACCATATTCAAAGATTTTTTTGAGAAAAATTATTTGAAGTTATAAGTAAAATAATGGCAGTTATTTCGCTTATTCTAGATATTATAGGGTAATAAAATCACCATTTTACAATTGAAAAATAATTTATAAATTTTGAAAAATCTAAAAACATAGGTCATATTAGATTTACTACAATTATGCTTGAAGATAATATTCAAAATGCTTTTCTTAAACTTACAAGTTTATTTAAAAATC
>CALMDL010000195.1 GCA_937864995.1 uncultured Candidatus Altimarinota bacterium
CCTTCTTTTAAATTAACTATTTCTTGCTTTTTTTCTACAATAGCTTCTATATTTTCTCAATAAATAAGTTCTTCACTAGATATTGTTTTATTACTATTATTACCATTCATATTCATCATATTTGAATGAAAATAACCAACACTATACATAAATAAATAATAAAATATAACCAAACTTAATAGAGAAATTAAAGATATTATTATACTTTTATTAATATTATTTTTCATATTTTTCATATTTTTAAATTTAATAAATAAATTATTTAATTACTTTGTTCATCAAACATCTTTATTCCATATACTTATACCATTTGGCATTTTTCATACCTTTATTTTTCATATTTCTTTTCAAAGAGAAATATCAATTATTGAAATATCATCACTAAGTAAATTTGTAACATAAGAATATTTTCAATTGTTATCAACAACTATTCAATGTGGTGCTAATCACACCTCTATATATGAATCAATAGTTAAATCATCAATATTTAATCTATAAACTAAATTATTTTTTTCTTTATCAAAATAATAACCTTGATCAGCAATATATAGATATTTTGAATCTGGAGTTGCATATATTTGAACTGGTCATTTTGACTCTTTTGGTAAATCAATTAAATTTGTTTTAGATGTTTCTATATCATAAACTAATATTTGTTTAGAACTATATAAAGTTGCAAAAGCATATTTTCAATTTTTAGTAACTGCAGTTTGTACAACTCAACTATCAAATCATATTTTTTCTATTTGTTTTGATATTATATCAAAAATTAAAAATCCCTTTCAATCTAACAATGCAATAAAAATTTTAGAATCATCATTTGATAATCTTAAACCATGAGGTCAACTTCAATCTCAAAGACTAATTTTTTCTTCTATATTATAAGTTAAAGTATTTATTATATATAACTCTCATTTTTCTTGTAATGCCACATATGCTTTATCATTTTTCGATGATATTACAATATGAGCTAAATGAGTATCATAATCTATAGGAATTCTTTTTATTATTTTATCTGTAGTTGGATTTATAACTATAACTTGATCCAATATTTTTTCTTTTTCTATTTTTTTATTATTCTCATCTCTCATCACATTTGCAGTAACCCAAACACTTTT
>CALMDL010000196.1 GCA_937864995.1 uncultured Candidatus Altimarinota bacterium
TTTTGTAATATTTTTACAAAGTTCATTAATACCTATTTTTTTATTACTTGAAACCGCTATCACCTCTTGTCAAAAAAATGATTCTTTTGCATGTGCTATTGATTTTGCTATTTCATTATTTGATAATTTATCAATTTTAGACAATACAATAGTTACTGGTAATTCTAAACTAAGTATAAATTTATACATATCAATATCAGATTCTTGTGCTCATAATTTAGAATCAATCAACATAATTACATTTTTTATAGTATCTTTTCTTTCTTCTAAATACCAAGAAATAAGTCAATCTAATTCATCTTTAAAATTTTTTCAAAGTTTTGCAAAACCATAACCAGGCAAATCTGTTAAATAATATTTTTTTGAAACTACAAATAAATTTGCTAATCTTGTTTTACCTGGAGTTGAAGATGTTTTAACTAAATCTTTTTTTTCAAAAATTGCATTCATTAAACTTGATTTTCACATATTTGACCTACCTACAAATACTACTTCCTTTTTTGTATCAAAAAATACTTCTTTAGTTCACAATCAAACAGATTTGAAAAACTCAACCTCATTAAACTTTATTGCCATCAATTTTTTGTTATTAAATAAAACTTATGATATAATAAACAAGAATTTAAAAATATAAAGTAAAAAAAATAAAATGTCAGAAAACATAAACAATAAAATTATAAATAATGCAATTTCAGCATATTTAATGTTATTTATATCATGGATGTTACTCATAAATAAAAATAATCCTTATATAAATAATGATTTTGTAAAAAATCATACTAAATCATCTATAATTATACATTTAATGATATTAGTAAACTATATTGTATTTATAAGTTACAAATTTCTTTGAAGTATAGATTTATTTTGATTTAATCTAAATATCATATTAGCAAATGTATTTTTTATATTAATATGAATAATATTTGTAAATGGTATTTATCATGCAACAAAATGAGAATTATTTGAAGTAGGAAATTTCATTAAAAAAAGTAATGGTATATCTCTTGATTTAAATAATGATAATAATTTTAATGAAAAAGATAAATTAAACATACTTTTAAGTCATATTCCATTTATATGATTTATTATATGATCTAAACTAAAAAGTGAAAAAATAGATAATATACTTAAATTAAACTTATTAATATCTGTTTTAATAAGTTTAATTTATGTATTTTGACATAACAATATAACAAACTTTATAAGTCTATTTTACATAATTTTTATAGTTTTTGCATGAGTGAACTTATATGCAAGAGATGAATTAATTACATTAAGTTTACCTTATTATTTTTTACCAAAATGAAAAATATTACTTCAAAAAGTATTATTTAAATATTTTTCAAATTATTTTAAATGACAATTTAAAAATTTTGAAACATTAAAAAAAGAACAAATAGAAAAAGATAATAAATTAGAAAAAAATGAATTGGATTATTTAAATACTTTAAATGAAGTTAAGCTAAATAAAAATCTAATATATATTCCAATATTGAATTTAATATTTTTATTTCATAATGAAAATAAACATACATTTCATATAAGAAATGAAATAACGATAAGTGTATTATTAATAATAATGTTAATAGCAATTTTCTTTTCAATATTAAGTACAAAATGGTTATTACTTATATTATTCCCTATATGTTTTGGTTTATGAAAATTAAATACTTTAAATTATAAAATGCCTTATATTTATGAAATATATAGATTTATAATGTATATTAAAAATTTATTTAAATCATCTAAAGAAGAAATAAATAAAAGAAAAAAAGAAGTTATTGAAGTAAATTTAAAAGTGAAATAAACAAAAGTTTATTTCACTTTTTTTAATAAAAAATAAATCTGCTTTTAAAAGCAGATTTATTTTAATACATAATAATCGATTTAACTAAGTTTCAAATTTCTAATTTAATTGATTTCATAAATAAATTCAAATCAATTATTCAATTACTATCAATAGAATTTAATATTGTAATATCTTCTTCAATTGATGTGTCTGTAAATCATAGTTTTATCATATTTTTTTCAATATCTATAAGTTTAATTTCAACTTCTAGATATATAGTATCCAATTTTTTTATCCATAATGCCCATTTATCTTCATCAACAGAATCAGGTTTAATTTTTGATGGAATAAATTTTAATTTAAGTATTTCAGATCTTATATCTTCTATTTTTTTAGATTTATCTTGTTCTTTTTTAACTTTTTCTTCAACTGGATCTTTTTCTTTACTAATAGGTTCAATATTATCTCAAGCAATATATTTTTTATATCTATCTATTAAATAAGAAACAGTATTTTTAATTTCATTCAAATCAATTGAATCAATTTTTAATATTTTTTCATTTAAAAATCATTCATAAATTAATTTTATAACCAATCAATTAACATTTCATCAATATATTAATATATCATTTTTATTTCAATTTATATCAATATAATAACCTATTTTTTTTCAATCTTTAGAATTTGATGTTTCATCAAGTGCCAATAGTTCATCAATTATAAAGTCATCTTTTTCTAATTCATATTTAATATCAATTTTTGAAACATTTTCTAATTTCGAAATTTTTATTGTACTATTCATAAGTATATTTAGTTATAATTTTTATTTTTTTACTTCTGCTTGTTGTTTAACCATAGCTTTCAATGCATTTGATACTTGTTCTGGAATAGCTTTTTTAAATGCTGCAACATCTAATTTACCATCTTTAATTGCTCATGAAACTGACAAATTTGTATTAAATTTTTCATTAATTGAACTATCATCAAAATCAAAATTTATTGCTCATTTTGATAAATCAACACTTGTAACATTTAACATTATTTCATTTGTATTTGAAAACTCTTTAATCCATTGTGACCATTGATCCATATTAACTCATTGTGGTGCAATATCACTAGGTTTTAATTTAAGTTCTTCAACTGATTTTGTAATCTCAGTTATTTTTCCTTGATTTTCTTTTTCTAATTTTGATTTTGCTTCTGATTCTTTTGTTTTAGCTTCTTTTTGTTTTTCTTCTGTTTTATAAGTTTCATATTCAGTAGTCAATTGTTTAATAGCTTTATCTAATTCATCTTTTGAAGGTTCATGATCAAAATCTATACTTGGGTCTATAAATTTATCTGATTTATCTAACTCAACCGTATATCTATATGGTTTATCATTAATTGAATCTCAATTATTTTGATTTGCATATCTAAATAACATTATATCAGCAGATTTTCAATCTAATTTAGTAAAAGTTCAAACTTTTTTTTCATTTTC
>CALMDL010000197.1 GCA_937864995.1 uncultured Candidatus Altimarinota bacterium
CTAGAGCCAGGGTGGCGGTTGGTACAACCCCCTCATCGCCACGCCAGAGCCCAAAGTTCATCTAATTCTGTAATTCTATCATATTCAATAAGCCAAATTAATAAATCACTATCTTTGATAGCTTTTTTTGTTCTTTCAGCAATATCTTTTGATATTTCATCATTTTTATCCATCAAGTCTAATCAACCTGAATCTGATAATATGTAAACTAAATCATTTTCTGTATCTCTATATTCAAATTCACTGATATCTCTAGTAGTACCTGATTCATCGTGAACTATAGCTATTTTATGACCTGTATACATATTAAAAAAACTTGATTTTCATACATTTGGTCTACCTATAATTGTAACATTTCCTAACATTTTTCTTGATTTTAGATAATATTTTTTATAACTAGTCAAGTATATTAATTTTTTGTAAATTACAAGTTTAAATTAACCTATATAACTATTTTTTTAAAAAAGTAGCATTTTTTTGATTTTTATTTTTTTTTATGATAAAGTTATACATATGTAACAAATTTAAATATAAAAAACTATTATGAATGCAACTCCTAACATGAATAATTGATTAGTAAATATAGATGCAATTGCTCTAGAAACTAAAAAATTGGAAGCAAAAAAAGAGATATTACAAAATATCCAAGATTTTGCTCTGCTTTTTCAAAGAATTCAAGAAGCATCTAATATGGATGAATTTAATAGAATTGTATCTGAAGATGCTGAAGCTGCAAATGATAGTGTTTTTAATGAAGTACCAAAAACAGTAAAAGTTTCAAATGAACCTTTATATAAAGTTCCTGAACCAGTAAATATAACATTAGATGATGATACAAATAATTCTGAAATTATATCATGAGATACAAATAATTCTGAAATTATATCATGAGATACAAATAATTCTGAAGTAAGTGAAATAACTGAAACTACTGAAGATGTAAAAGAAACAGTTGCAAAATATGAAGATGATTTTCCAACTCCACCAAAAATAAAACTTAATTTAGGTTGATTTGGTAAACCAGCTAATGATGAAAAAGCTGAAGATGAACAAAAAGCTGCATAATAATAATAA
>CALMDL010000198.1 GCA_937864995.1 uncultured Candidatus Altimarinota bacterium
TAATGAAGAAAAAACTGCTTTTAAGGTAGCTGAAAAATTTTGCCAAGTTTGAGATTATATAGGTGTACAGTGAGAATTATTTTTAACTAAACACTGAGAATTAACTATTTTTGTTAATGAATTTCAAATACTTAGTAAAGCTATAAGACCACTTCCTGAGAAATTTCATGGATTAACTGACAAAGAATCTATTTATAGACAAAGATATCTTGATCTAATTATGGACGATAGTTCATACAATAGATTTTTTCTTAGAAGTAAATTTGTAAAAACTCTTAGAAATTTTTATGATAAAAATACTTTCGTAGAAATAGAAACTCCTGTTTTATGAAATGCTGCTTCATGAGCTGCTGCTGCTCCTTTTATAACTCATCACAATGATTTTGATGAAGATTATTTTCTTAGAATTTCTCCTGAAACTGCTCTTAAAAAAGCTACTGTTGGTAGATTTGAAAGAGTTGTAGAATTTACAAGAAATTTTAGAAATGAATGAAGTGATCCAAGTCATGTACAAGAGTTTAGCGCAATTGAACATTATGCAACTTGGTGGAATTATGAAGACAATATGAAATTTACAGAAGAAATGTTTGATTTTGTTTTCAAAAATATACCAGAATTATCAAAAGAAGTAGATGTAAAAGATAAACAAGGAATTACAAAAAGAGTAAGTTTTCAAACTCCATGGCAAAGAATAGATTATATAGAAGGTATAAAAGAAGTAAGTGGTGTTGATGTTTCAAAATATGTAATTTGAGATGAAGCAAAATTATTATCTGATATAAAATCTGCTTGAATTCAATTTGAATGAATGGATAAAATGGTTGTTCCAACTCTTATAGATTATTTATTCAAAAAAGTATTAAGACCAAGTATAGTAGGTCCTGCATTTGTTTATAATTATCCAAAAACTATGCAACCACTTGCTCGTCAAAATGATGAAAATCCATCAATAGTAGAACAATTTCAAGTTGTAGTAAATGGATGGGAAATAATAAAAGCATATAGTGAACTTGTTGACCCCGCTATTCAAAAAGCAAATTTTGATGCTCAAGCAAAAGCAAAAGAAATGTGAGATGAAGAAGCAACAAGTGGTGATGATGATTTCGTTTTAGCTATGGAATATGGTATGCCATGTCAATCTGGTTGGTGAATGTGAATTGAAAGAGTTTTTTCTCTTTTAACAGAACAAGAAAACCTAAGAGATGTAGTACTATTCCCTACTATGAAAAGTGAAAAACAAGGTGAAGCAAAAAAAGAAGACTAAAAGTCTTCTTTTTTTATT
>CALMDL010000199.1 GCA_937864995.1 uncultured Candidatus Altimarinota bacterium
ATTTAGATTCAAAACAAAAAGTTGTATTTGATTTAGTTAGAGATATCTCTGAAAGAAATAATATAAAATTACCAGAAATCTGATTTTATGCTTCAAATGAAGCTAATGCTTTTGCAACTTGAGCATCAAAAAATAGTTCTTTAGTTGCAGTATCATCAGGACTTTTAAATTTGATGAATAATGATGAAATAGAGTGAGTTGTTGCTCATGAAATGGCACATGTTTTAAATTGAGATATGGTTACTATGACACTTTTACAATGAGTCTTAAATACTTTTGTTATTTTTATATCAAGAGTTTTGGCTTGAATTGTAGATTCATATTTAAATAAATGAGAAGAAAGTAATTGACATTCTTGGGCTTATATTTGATTATCTATGCTTTTTGAATTATTATTTGGTATATTAGCTTCATTAATTGCAATGTGGTTTAGTAGACATAGAGAATTTAGAGCTGATGCATGAAGTGCAAATTATGTATGAAAAAAGAAAATGATTGCTGCTTTACAAGCACTTAAAAAAATGCAAAGTGTAGTTTCTGAGGATAACTCTAAATTGGCTACAATGAAAATTTCAACAAAATGAAGAGGATGAATTATGTCATTGTTTTCTACTCATCCAGATTTAGATGATAGAATTAAAGCTCTTGAAAATTTAAGTATATAATAAATAAAGACTAGATTATGTAAATATAATCTAGTCTTTTAATTTTGTGTATATTAGAATACAATTATAATCTTTATATAATTTAATATTTAAATATTTTTTATGAAAAAAATAGCAATAATTATTTTATCAATTTTTATGTTTTCATCTGCTTTCTCAGAATATACAGCTATTAAGTATTCAAGTACTGAAATTGAAGCTGCAAATAGTTTAGCTGAAAGATGAATTATAAATAATCATAAAGATGATCCTAAAAATTATAATTTATGAGATTTTGTTTTAAGGCAAGAAATTGCAGCAGTATCTAGATGAGTTGCTTGATTGCCAAAGAAAAAGTGATGTGAAGGTTTATTTACTGATGTAAGTGCTACAAAGCCTAATAGCTGGGCATGTTTAAGTATAGAAGTACTTGTGGATAATTGACTTATTACAAAAAATACTGAATTTAGACCAGAACATAATATTACAAAAGCTGAAACTCTTTGAATGCTTATTAGATCAATATGATTTGATTATAGTTATGATCCAAAAAATACTAAATCTTGGCAAGAGCAAATAGTTGATTATGCATTTGCAAAATGAGTTATAAAAGCTAAATTTACAGATTATAATACTTATGCAACTAGATGATGGGTATTTATGATTGCTGATACAACTATTAAAAAAGATGAAGAAATTAAAATAAAAGAAAAAATCGAAAAGTGAATTTATTCAGATGTAACTTTATAAAAATAAAAAAAGACTAGATATTTTTAGTCTTTTTTTTATTATATATAAAATATTATCTAAATTTTATTATGGAAAATAACGAATTATTAAAAATTTATAGAGATCAAATCGATACTTTAGATAAAGAATTAATTTATCTATTTTTTAGAAGATTTGAAATTGTTAAACAAATTTGACTTGTAAAAAAACAAGAAAAAATACAACCACTTGATAATAATAGATGGCAAACTTTATTAAATGAAAATCTAGAAGTATCTAGAGAATTTTGACTTAATGATCAATTTATAATTGATATTTGGAATAGAATTCATAGTGAAAGTTTAAATATAGAAAAATAAAAACAACTCATAAATGAGTTGTTTTTATTTTTATAATTCAGTTGAAGTATTTTCTTCTTTTTTAGTTTCAATTTTTTCCTCTGAAATATTTCCAGATTGGTCAGCCATTTTAGTTCAAACAATAGGGAACATAATGAAACTTACAAATAAAAATCAAACAGTAGTCCAAGCTCCATTTCAAGTTCTAAGTGAAATTGCATGAAGTAATTTTATCCACATTACAATAAAATAAATGTAAGCAGCAATTATACTAATTCAAAATGTGAAAAATCATAATATAAATCATACTATTAATCATATAATTGGTAGTACGAAATAATGAAGAAATGATTTTTGAGATGCACTAAAATAGTTGTAAAATTGAGCAATAGGCACAAAAGATAACCATGCATATTTTTCACCTAATTTTTTATTTATTAAATATAATCAAAATGCAGTTCAAAAATACATCACTACTGATAAAATATTTATTATAACAGATGCTGTTCCAAACATTTCTTCCATACCAGGAGTCATCATAAGACCTGTACCAGTATATGCAGTATCAATAGCAGAAAAATCCATATTTTCTAAACCATCTAATTCTAATGTATCAATATTTACTGTTGAAGTTTCATCCATAATATTAAAATAAAAAAATAATTTTGTTTATTATAAACATTTATATATTATTAAATTATATTATTTAATCAAATTTTATTATGAAAGCACAAGAAAAAGTACTTGATAGAATAGAACAAAGTTTTGAAATATTTAAAAAAGCATTTGTTTATTTGGTAGCACCATTTTTTGCATATTATATGTTTTCTTTTGTATTTTTTGGCCTTATTGTTATTTATTTATTATTTTCATGAGTTCTTTTATCAATTTTTGATACTATGGATTATAATAATTTCTTTTTATTTTTCACAAACCCAAAAGTTGTTTTATTGGCTACTCTAGGTATGTTTTTTTGATTGATATATCTTTTACTTTATATACCATTTTTTGTTTATTCAATAAAAACAATATGAGATTTTTATAATTGAGCTGAAAAAATTAATTTTAAAGAAAATTTTATGTATTCATTAAATAGATTTATACCTATTATGAAAACATATTGGTATATTTTTGCTTATGTTGCATTGATTCCTTCTTTATTATTTATTGTATGATGAGCTATATTTAATTTATGATATTTTTTAAAATGGGATGATATATATAAAACTATTTGATGAAGTTTGATGTGAATTTGAACATTTTTATTTATTGCATTTGCTGTTTATAGATGATTAAAAACAAGTTTTTCTGTTTATAGTGCTGTAGATAGTGATGATTATTCTAGAGAAAATTTTAACTTTTCAGTTAATATTACATCAAATAAATGGTGGAGAGTTTTTTGAAATATTATGCTTATTTGAATAATAGTTTGATTATTATCATGAATTGCATCAAATTTCTTTTCAATATTTTTTTCAAGTACTAGTAGTTTATCAAATTTATCAAATAATCTAAATAATAAAGATTTATTAGCAGATTTTTTATCTACTTTTTCATTTTTTAATTATTTTGTTTCTGGTTTTTTCGAGATGTTTATTAGTACTATTGGTAAAGTTTTTATACTTATTTTTATTTATGTTTTTTATAAAAGATTATCTTTTGAAAATACAGATAATGCTGAAATATTAGAAATAAAACAAGATAATAAAATAGATTCAAAAAATATTGAATTATAAAAAGATTTTGTTTTTAAAAGAGTTATGAGTAATATGTTTTATATTAGCTTCTATAACTCTTTTTTTATGAATGAAAAAGTTTATTTAGTAGCTCTCCACAAAATTTGAATAGATCATAAAAAACTTTTTTTGATTTTTGAGAAAAAACAAAATTATAAAGAGTTTTATGATAAGATTAATTATTCTATCTTAAAGCAGTTTTGATATAAAGATGCAAAAATAGAAAGTATTATCAAATATAAAAATGATATAAATTTAATAGATTTAGAAAAAATGATTATTGACTTAAATGTTAAAATAATCACTTTTTTTGATGAAGACTTTCCATTTTATCTAAAAAATATCTTTAATGTTCCATTTTTAATTTATTTAAGATGAAATTTAACTTTACCTTGAATTGCATTTATTGGTTCTAGAAATATAACATCATATTGACAAAATATAATAGAATTATTTATACCAGAGATTTGAAAATATTTTTCTATTATTTCTTGATGAGCTTATGGTTGTGATTCTTATTCTCATGAAATTGCATTAAAAAATAATTTTAAAACTATTTGTGTAATTTGAACTTGAATTGATTTAAATTATCCATCTAGTAATAAGAAACTATATGATGAAATAATTAGATTATGATGAGCTATTTTGTCTATTTTCCCATTTTGAGAAATATGAAATCCTTATAATTTCCCAATTAGAAATGAAATAGTTGCATGATTATCAAAATGAATTTTTGTAGTAGAAGCAAGAGAAAAATCAGGTTCTTTAATTACTGTAAAATTAGGCCTTGATTTATGAAAAGATATTTTTACTCCACCTTGAGATATTTTTAGACAAAATTCTATTTGATGCAATAATTTAATTGTTTCATCTCAAGCTAAAATGGTTTTGTCACCAAATGATGTACTTTGCGAATACAATATTTTAAATAATCTAAATTCAAAAAAAGATTTAAAATTTTCTGATGAACTCGAGAAAAATATATATAATATACTTTTAATAGAATCATTAAATATAGATGAAATTGCCTTTAAAATAAATTTGGATATTAGCTCTGTATTGTTAAAAATTACTATTTTAGAGTTATGAAATATAATAAGAAAAAATAATTCTTGAAAATATGAAATAATTTAGTTGATAAATTCAAAAAAATTCCTAAAATGATTTTATATATTAAATATCTATAATTTATGGAAAATTTGTTTTTTTTGAAATTGGAAATTGTTGTATTTCTTTTAAGTCTTGTTTACTTAGTTTATTATATGTCTTGAAAAGTATACAAGGCTTATTTTAAAGTGAAAAATGTAATAATAAAAGAAGAAATAGCTACTAAAAAAACAGCTTTAAATAAAGTTGATTTAAATACAAAAGAAAAAAATTATAAAAAAGAAAAAAATACAAAACAATTAACAGATGAAGAAATAAATCAATTAACAGAATTATTAAAAAGAGTTAAAAATAATTCTTCTAAATGATATTTTGATACTGCTAAATGACTTATTATAGAGTGACTTTCTATTGATAAATTTAATAAAGACTTAAATTTAGAATTGGCATCTATATATATAAAAGAAAAAAATTATCAAAATGCAGAAATTATATATAGAGATTTATTAGAGGTAATAAAAGATGATAGTGAGTTATATAAAAAAATAGCATATATTTATGCAATGCAATGAAAACTTGAATTAGCTATGGAAAATTATGTAAAAGTTCATAAAAAAAATCCAGCAGATGAGGAGGTTATAAATATGCTTTCTGAAATAAGTTATGATTTAAAAGATTATAAAAGTGCATTAAAATACATAAATCAATATCTTAAATTTAAGCCTAGAGATATAGATAAATTTAATATGAAAGCAGTTTGTTTTGAAGAATTAAGAGAATTTAAAGAATCTATTGATGTGCATAAAAGAATATTAGAATTACAGCCATATAATACTGTTTCAAGAGACAAAGTCAGAGAACTTAGTGATTTTATATAGAAAATTTTGAAAAACTTCGTATTTTTTAATATATTACTATAAGTTTTTAACAAAAAATATTAACATTTTTCCAACAAGAAAAAAAAACATAAATTTACTTTTATGTTTTTTTTTGTATCTTATCATCATGAAAATTATCTCCTAAATATTTTTTAAAATGTTGAAAGTACCTCCACATTCTATAGAAGCTGAACAATCAGTATTATGAAGTATTTTGATAGATAAAGATTGTTTTATTACAATTTGAGATTTATTAAAAGATAGTGATTTTTATGTAGAAGCAAATTCTGTTATTTTTGGGGTTATGTTTGATTTATACAAACATAATAAACCTATAGATTTAATAACTGTAAAAGAAAAACTAGATGATAAAAAACTATTGGATAAGATAGGTTGAATTAGTTATTTAGCGGAATTAACAGAAATAGTACCAACTACTGCAAATGTATTTGAATATGCTCAAATAGTTAAAAATAAGGCAGTATTAAGAAATCTTATAAAAGCTTGAAATGAAATAATTTCTTATGGTTATGATGAAGATAAATCTATAAATGATTTGCTTGAAAAAACAGAAAAATCAGTTTTTAATGTAACTCAAGTTTTTATACAAAATAAACTTGTACATATTAATCAAATTCTTGAACAAAGATTTGAAGAATTTGCAGAAATACATGAAAATCCAGATTTGATAAAAGATCATAGATTACATCTTGGTTTTAAAGATTTAGATCATAAATTTAATGGTTTAAAATGATGAGATATGGTAATTTTGGCTGCTAGACCATCTATGTGAAAAACAGCTTTTGCCCTAAATTTAGCTCAAAATGTATGATATAATTGAAAAAATGTAGCAATCTTTTCACTGGAAATGAGTAAAGAACAATTAACAGATAGAATGATTGCTAGTGCTATGCAAATAGATTCTTGGAAATTGGCAAAATGAGAACTAGAAGATCATGAATTTGCTAAAATATGAGAAGCTATGGAGAAATTAAGCCAAGCAAACATATATATAGATGATAGTGCTGGTTGAAATTTAGTAGAACTTAAATCAAAATGTAGAAGATTAAAAATAGAATCATGACTTGATTTAATTGTAATCGATTACTTACAATTGATGAGTAATTGAAATTCTATGAATAGAGTACAAGAAATATCTGAAATTTCGAGATGAATAAAATCACTAGCAAGGGAATTAAATGTACCAATTATAGCTCTTTCTCAATTATCTAGAACTGTAGAACAAAGACCAGATAAAAGACCTATAATGTCAGACTTAAGAGAATCAGGGTCTATAGAACAAGATGCTGATATCATAATGATGCTTTATAGAGAAGAGTATTACGATGAATTTACAGAAAAAAAATGAATTACAGATGTACTTGTAAGAAAAAATAGAAATTGACCGATAGGAAATATAGAACTTATGTTTGAAAAAAATAATCAAAAATTTGTGGAAGTTGAAAGAAATTATTCTTGATGAGGTAATGTTGAAGAATACTAAAAAGAAGAAAATCTATAGATTTTCTTCTTTTTTTAAGTATCAAAATTTTAATATAGATTTAATTTAATGCAAATTTAATGTGGT
>CALMDL010000200.1 GCA_937864995.1 uncultured Candidatus Altimarinota bacterium
ATTTGCACCTTGAGGTTTTTTATAAATAGCATAAACATATCTACCTAAACCAAGTTCTATTAATTTTTTATTGTTTGTATTTTCTTTTAAATCACCTACTTCAGGATCAAATAAATCTTTAGTTAAGTATTTTTTTCAAAGAGTTTCTTGAGAAAGTGTTCATTTTGCTCAGATTTGAATAGGAGTAGATTCATTATTCATTACTCTTCATCCTCCATTTGCTCAGTCTACACTAGTTATTTCAGCACCATTCATAGTTACATTTAATGTATTTGAAGGAGTAGCTTCAACTGCATTATTGTATCACCACATATTTGTAGTTGCATTATATAAGTCAACTGCAGGATAATAGTTGTTATCAACTTTAAATTGTTGTAGTGAAGTTTCAATAGTTGATACATCTCATATTTTTCTACCTGAAACTGCTTTATCTACAGCTCAACCAAAATTTTGATATGCAACAACCGATATAATTGCCAATATAGTTATAACTACTAATAATTCAACAAGTGTAAAAGCTTTATTATGTAATTTTTTCATAAAATATAAATATTATTTTAATAAATACTTTTAAATAGTATCTTTTTTTTTGAATATGACAAGAAAATATTAGAAGTAAATCTTTACAAATTTTGTATATATGATATTATCTTAATTATAATTAGAAAATATAATAAAATATATGGATAAATATATAAAAATAGATGAAAAAGTTGAAGGTATAGTTAAAAGGGTTTCTTTATATATGAGAAACCTTAATTATGATTATATAAAAAATGAAATTTTTAGAGCTTATTTATATGCTCGCGATGCTCATGAGTGACAAGATAGATTATCTTGAGGTCCATATATTAGTCATCCAGTTGAGGCTGCCGAAATACTTTTGGATTTAAAACCAGATATTTATACTATACAAGCTTGTTTATTACATGATGTTATAGAAGATACAACAAAAACTGCAGAAGAAATAAAAAAAGAATTTTGAGATGAAGTTGCATTTCTTTGTGAATGATTAGCTAAACTTTCAAAAATTAGATATAAATGAGAGGAGAGAGATGTTGGTAGTTTGAGAAAAATGATGGTAGCAATGGCAGAAGATTTAAGAGTTATTTTTGTTAAATTATCTGATAGACTTCATAATATGAAGACTTTGAAATATCATCCAAAAATAGAAAAAAGAGAAAAAATAGCACTTGAAACTTTAAATATTTTTTCACCGATTGCTGATAGATTATGACTTTATCATATAAAAAATGCACTTGATGAAGAATGTTTTAAAATACTTGATGCTGATAGTTATAGAAAGTTAAAAAGGGAATTAAGAGAGTTGGAACCTCAAAGAAAAGCTTTTGTAAAAAACGTAAAAGAAGAAATTGATATACTTTTAAAAAATAACTGACTTCAAAATTATGAAATAGATTATAGAGTTAAATCTATATACTCTATACATAAAAAATTACTAAAAAAATGATTAACAAATGCAAATGAACTTTTCGATTTATTTGGTATTAGAATAATAGTAGAAAATGAAGCTGATTGTTATAAAGTTTTAGGTATAATTCATAATACTTGGACTCCTTTAGTTAAAAGATTTAAAGATTATATTGCTTTACCTAAGCCAAATGGATATAAGAGTTTACATACAAGTATAATGTGACTTTTTAAAGCAGATAGAAGACAACCAACAGAAATTCAAATAAAAACTTATAAAATGAAAGAATATTCTGATTTATGAGTTGCTGCACATTTTGAATATAAAGAAAAAGGAAGTAATATTGCAACTGATATAGATTGGGTTAAAGAACTTAAAGAATTGGTAAATAATGTACAAGATAGTGATTTCGTATGATCACTTAAGGTTGATTTTTTTAAAGATAGAATTTATATTTTTACACCAAAATGAGATCATATAAATCTACCTTCTGGTTCTACATCTATTGATTTTGCATATGCTGTCCATACTGAGTTGTGAAATCATATTTCAATTGCAAAAGTAAATGATAGTGTTTATCCTCTTGATAAAGAATTACATAATTGAGATGTTGTTGAAATAATAACTGACAAAAATAAAAGACCTAATCCATTTCGGATATCATTTGTAAAAACTTTAAAAGCAAAAAATAGAATTAAAGCTACTCTTAAAAAAGAAGATCAAGAACTACATAGAGAAAGATGAAAAGAAATAATGAGTAAATATTTGGAAAAAGCATGACTTTGAAGGATAGATAAAGATTTAACTATTTTAAAAACTCTTGATTGAAAAAATCTAAATATGGAAGAAAGACTACTTCTTTTAGAACAAATTTGAGATTTTTCAATGCCACCAGCATCTCTTATTAAAAAAATTTTAAAATGATCACCATTAAATTTAAAAGATAGAAATGCTTTAGAAAATACTATTGATTGAGATGATAAAAAGGAATTTAAAGTATTAGATTTAGAAACTGAGGATCAAAAAGTATTGAAACAAAAATTAATTATTTGATGAGAAGTATGACTTGATTATAAACTTTGTTATTGTTCTAGAAGAAAAATAACAAATGATATAGTAGCTCATATTAATAATAAATGAGTTTTTACTATACATAGAAGAAATTGTAAAGTACTAGATGAAGTAAATAAAGATAGATTATTACCAG
>CALMDL010000201.1 GCA_937864995.1 uncultured Candidatus Altimarinota bacterium
AAAAAATAAATAAAAGCTTTGCCTTTTATTTATTTTTTTATATAATCACTATAGTTTATATAGTAATAAAAATATAATATGTTTTCTTGAATTATAGAAAATAAGACCCGTATTTTAGGTATAGATAATTGAACTTTTACTGTTGAAAATATATTTAAAACTCCGTTAAAACAAGGTATAAGTGTGGCTCATGATTGAGCTTGTATGACTATCATAGATAGTGATGAAAAAAAATATAGTTTCTTTGTAATGCAAGAATCTATTAAAAAAACTAACTTTAAAACAAAAAAAATCTGAGATTTTTTTAATGTCGAGTGAAGTCTAAAACTGAGTGATACTATGGATTGACACTTTGTTTCTGGTCATGTTGATACTACTTGAATAGTTGAAAAAATAATTGAAAACAGTGATGGTTCAAAATACTATTTTGTAAAATATAATGAAAAATACAATAATTTAGTGATAGAAAAATGAAGTATTACTATAAATTGAGTTAGTTTAACAGTTGTAGAAGATGGAAAAAATTATTTAAGTGTTTCAATTATTCCACATACTCAAACAATAACAAATATCTGACTTTTAAAAATTTGAGATACAGTTAATTTAGAATTTGATATTCTATGAAAATATATAAATAAATTACAATCTAATAAATAAAAATATGTCTAACTATAAAATGCAAATTTGAGATTATTCAAAACTTGATAAAAATATGAAAATTGTTTTTGTAACTGCTGAATTTAACAGAGATTTTACAAAAGCATTAGAAGATGTAAATGAAAAATTATTGAAAGATAATTGATTTAATAATGTAGAAAAATTTCTAGTTCCTGGAGCATATGAAATACCTGCTTTTGTAAAACTTGTAAAACAAAAATTAAATCCAGATTTAGTTATATGTTTTTGAGTTGTTATTAGATGAGAAACTACTCATTATGAAATGGTAGCATGAGAATCTGCAAGATGAATTATGAATATAAGTATAGAAGATAATACTTCTACAGCATATATAAATGGTATTTTAACATGTGAAAATGAAGAACAAGTAAAAGCTAGAATAAGCTCTACTTATGCATTATCATGATTAAATTTACTAAGTGAAAGAAAAAAAATAAGTTAAAGTTTATTTCATAATTTATAAATTATGATAAAAAAAATAAGGTGAGTTGTCGTAAAATGAAATCAAATAGGTAGAACTATATGATTTCCTACAGCAAATATAAATCTAGAAAAAGATTTTATTTCAGATTGAACATATAAAATAAATATAATTATTGAGTGAAAAATTTATTCAGGAGCTTGAAGTGCAAACAATACAAAAGCCTTATTTGAGAGTTTTATTTTTGATTTTAACGAAAGTATTTACGATAAAGAAATAGAAGTAATTATACTTGAAAAAATAAGAGAAAATAAAACCTTTGCAAATTTTGAAGAACTAAAAAACCAAATAAAATCTGATACAAAAGAAATAAAAGAAAAAAATAATTATGTTCTTACATTTTGAACTTTTGATTTAGTACATGAATGACATAAATATTTTTTAAGTGAAGCAAAAAAATATTGAAATATACTTGTGACTATTCTTGCTACTGATAAAAATATAGAAAAGTTTAAAGGTAAAAAACCACTTTATACTATTGAAGAAAGAATTTCTCATATAAAAGAATTAAAAATTTCTGACATAGTATCTACTTGAGATGAAGAAAATCCATTAAAATGGATAGATATGTATTTACCAAAAGTTATTTGTTTAGGTTATGATCAAAAATGATTTAGTAATGATTTAGAAAATTACTTAAAAGAAAATAATTTAGATATAGAGATAATTAGAATAGAACCCTATAAAGAAAATATATATAAATCTAGTTTATTAAAAGAAAAATTAGATAAATAAAAAAGAGCTAAAAGCTCTTTTTTATTTATCTAATTATAATAAACCATAAAACCAAAAATATAAATCATGATAATAACATAGTTATTGGAAGAGTTAAAATCCAAGCAGTTAATATACTTTTAACTGTTCATCATCTAACTCAAGATTTATTTGGTCAAACACTCATAGTTCAAGCAACACTTGATGATAAAATATGAGTTGTACTTACTGGTAAGTGAAATCTAGATGCCAATGTTATAGTAATTGCTGTTATTAATGCACTAGTTGTAGCTTGTGCATAATTCATATCTGTTTTTCCTATTTTTTCTCATATTGTTACTACAATTCTTTTCCGTCAAATCATAGTTCAAAGTCATAATGAAATAGAGATAAGTAATATAATCCAAATAGGAGCATAATTTATTATTGATAATATAGAAGTAATATCAGTATCTATTTTATTATTTTCTATATTTCATAAATCACTATTAACAACAGAGACTAAATATAACCTAGAAGTATCATTTAAAACAGTTTTATTTAATATTTTTATATTATTTTTAAGAGTTAAGACATCTCTTCTTAAATCAATTTTACTGAAATCTCAAGTTGTATTTAATTTATGTTTTATATTTTTTATGTTTATAATAGTTTCATCCAATTTTTCTTTTTCATACTTATTTAACAAATCTCAATTTATAGAATTTAAACTTGTTTCAATAGAAATTATATTTTTATTTATTTCTTCTTTATTAATATTTGGATTAATAGCAAAAATATTTGGAGCAAGTAAAACAAGTATAAGCATAGCTAATCAAACTCACTTTTGTCAGTCATTACTTCAATGTGCAAAACTTACCCATGCAGATGTCAAAATCAAAACTAAACGAAGTGATTTTTTTGGATGTTTTTGTTTTTTTGATGGAGTACTAAAATAATATCTTGATTTTATAAATCTATATGATAATAACATTATTAACGATGCTAAAATAAACCCTAGAAATGGTGAAAAAAGTAACGATTCAATTACTTCAATTGCCTTTGCCCAATTAGGTATTATTTGAATATTTCAATTCATAGGAATAAATAACATAGAAATTGTCACTCACAAAATAGCTCATATTAAAGAATGTGAACTAGATGCTGGAATACCAAAATACCATGTAAGAAAATTCCAAATTATTGCAGATAAAAGTAATGAAACTACAACAATCACTCAAAATGAAGTTGATTGATAACTAATTGCTTCGAGTGGTAATAAATAAATTATAGCCATTGCAACTCATATTCATCATAAAAAAACTCATAAGAAATTCATAATTCATGCAATTAAAACTGCATATCTTGCTTTTAATGATTTTGTATATATCACTGGTGCAACTGCATTCGCAGTATCATGAAATCAATTTATAAATTCAAAAATAGCAACTAGTAAAAGACATAAAACTAAAAAAATAAATACTGCTATGTCTATTCAAAAAATCATAAAAATTTAATTAATAAATTATTATATATATTAAACCATATATCTAATAATTTGTAAATTTTTTAGCTATAAATAAATAAAAAACTTGTAAAAATTACAAGTTTTTTATTTATTTAATTTTAAATAGTACTTTATATGACATTCAAATCATAGCATCTATTTTTTCAACAGACCTTGGATTTGTTTCAAAATAATTTTTATAAGGCATTAAATATGAAAAATCATTTTCATTTACTGCATTAGCTTCTAATAAACTATTTATAAATGTAGCACATGAAAGTTTCTTTTGTTGTCTATATATTTTTTCTCATTTTTCATCATAAGAATCATAATTTACTCATGCTAGAATCATATATTCATCTATTTTTTTAGTTGTTTTATATCTATCTAAAGCAACTTTTAAACATATACTATCTGTTTCAACTAATTCTAAACTACTAGAATTAAAAGTTTTTAATAGATTTTCATATCTAGTTGTTAAATCATGTGTTTCTGATTGATCAATAGTAGCTGCATTCAAATCAACTAAAAGATATTTTAATCAAAGTGTTTTAAATCTATCTATTGTTATACTATTGTTTTCTCAAAATATATAATCTGAAAAATTAAAAAGTAAACTGTCTTCTAAAAGTCTATTATTATTTTCTGAAATATTATATTTTAAAAATGTTCAAATTCTATATATTTTTTCTTTGTTTTTATATTTATCACTTGGATTTTGTATATTTTTATAAAGATTTTCAAGTGATTTTTCTGCACTTATTTTAAAATCTTTATTACTTTTCAAAGTAATAAGTATATCAAAAATTTCATTTATATCTTTTTTTTCTATTTTTGCAACTGCATTTAATATATCTTTACTTATATTTTCTTCTAAAAATTCTTTTCTTTTATTTTCATCTATATTTAAAGTAAAAAGTATTTTTTTATAATCACTATGATATGCAAATATAGATGCAGCTTGGCTTAATTGTCATGTTTTAAACTCTTCATATGAAGCGTTTTTTAAATTATTAAAAGTATATGGAATAAGAGAATTAATAAAATATATAGTAACAACACTCATAAATGCAACAGCACCTAAAAGTTTGAAAAGATAAATATTTTCTTCATCTGTTTCTTTATAACTAGTTATAAAAAATGCACCAAGTCAGATCATTAATAAAAATGAAAAATACATTGTTATACCATACCAAACAATTCAAAAAGCTGAAATAAGCCATAGAAATGTATAAACAGATGCAAAAACTAAATTTAATTTAAATATATAATTTAATTTTCATTCTTTTAATGTGAAAAGTAAGTATATAGTTGGTATAAAGAATCCCGCAAATATAAATAAATAACCTAATGGTAAATTAATTTTTGCAAAAAAATCTACTATTTTTCAATTTAAACTTCTATTCTCATTCCATATTTTATTAACTATTTCTATTTCTTCTTTTTTTGCATTATTTTCAATTAATATTTCATTTAATGTAACAATATCTCAAACAGCAAACAATGATGTATAACTATAAATAGAATTTAATTTTTTAACATAAGTTAGATCTGATTCAATTAAAGAAGCACTTATCATTGTAAATCAAGAAGAAGTATTAATTCATTTTACTTTATCTTTTAAATCATTATAAAAACTTTTTACAACTTCATTTTTTAAAGCATTAAATTGAGTATTATAAACTTCTGTGAAATAAGAATCATAATTTTCAAGTAATTTTTTACTATTTTTTTCAAAAATTAAATCAAATGCTTCTTGTGTTTTTACTTGAGATTTATTAATCTCATCCATACTTACTTGATTTGCTATTGACTGTATATATTCATTTGTTTTTTTATCTATTTCTTCTTTTGTAATTCAAGTTTTAATAAGATCATCATTTATATAATTTGATATATTTATGTCATAAATATCATCATTTTTTCTAGAATCTTTAAATACATAATTATTATTTGAAAGCACTCATACTAAACTTCAAGTTGAAACTCAATTAAAATTTGTATTATCTAAAACTTTTAAATTAGTTTGAAAATATGATAAAAATTGAACAAATGAAATAAATACAAAAAATAATGCATAATATTTTTTTCTGTAAGGTAAAAATATAAATATAAGAGGTAAAAATGCTAAAAATAAAAATCATATATTAGTATATTCTCAAGTTTGATTTTTTTGCATTGATAAATTCCAAGGCATATAAACAAAATCAAGTATACCATTTTCATATCAAAAATATCTAAGTAAATCTTCATTTGTAGTTATAACATTTTCTTTTTTCCTTTGAGTATTTTTTGAAGTAGTAATTTTTTGCAATTCTTCATCACTATATATTTGTTTATAATCTGGTAAGAAATCACCTGATTTTCATCATAAAATAGTTGATACATTTATATTTGGAAATGTTTCAATTATATTTTTAGTAAACCAAGGAGTAAGAATAATAAAAAATCAAAGTAAAAGTAGTGATACTTCTTTTATATAAGATTTTCAAATTATTTTATCTTTTAATATTGAATATATAAGCAATATAAATCAAATAGAAATCGTAATTGAACCAAAAGTAGTTTCAAATCAAACAATAGAATTTGGATTAATAACTACATTCATCATTTTCCAAAGATTTCACATAGTGAAAATTCAAAAAAATAGAGATAAATATCAGATAAATCACAAAATTCATAATCTAGCAAAAGATATAAGTGATATAACAGAAACTAAAAGTAATAGTGCTGTAAATTTAACAGAAAAAGAAAATCAAACAATTATTCAAATAATGAATAAATAAATAAATCCTGGATTTTTATTTTCTCTAATAAGTAAAAAATATTTATAAAGAAAAAATAATGCTATAACTGTTATAAAAAATAAACCTTCATCTACTTTCATATCTTTAGTTGATTGAAATCAAACCATTGGAATAGATATAAAAATACTTGATAATATAATAGGTAAATTAAAAAATGATTTTTTTGAAGGATTAATTGATTTTATTAAATTTGATAAAACAGTAACCAAAACAATAAAACTTAAAAATAATCCAGATATATTTAAATAAAAAGCTGAAACTGGTGTACCAAACATATATCAGATACCAGTAAAAGTTTGCCATGCATACATTGCTCAAAGTGATAATAAACTTCAAGCTTCTGCCATAAGATGTGGATAATTCATATATACTCACAAATCATCCCAACCAATTGGAAATGGTCTAATTATACTTATAAGTCAAACAGATAATACTATAAATGAAAATATAGTAAAAAATTCTGTTGATAAAAATTTTAAATAACTTCATTCTTTTATATCAAAAGTAAAAGTTTGGTTAAAAATAGATTTTACTATATCTAAAAATTCTTTATATGAGTAAATTAAAAATCATATTAAAATAGTAAAAACTATATATAAATTATATAGATTAAATAATCAAAAAATAACAACTAAACTTACAAAAGAAATAAATCATATTACTAACTCAAGCATCCAAAATACTCATTCTCAAAAATACTCTTTATTTGGTAATTTAGAAAGTATTTTTTTACCAAAAGAAGTTGAAATTAAAAAAATTAAAATAGGAAATATACTAAAAAATATAACCTTAAAAAATAATTCAAATCAAAAAGATATTGAATTTCAAGATAATGAAAAAAAATAAAATGAAAGTATAAATAAATTTAAAACAAAAAATGAAATAATACTTTTAAAAGTAATAATTGCTTTTTCTTTTGATACTTCTAATTGAAAATATTTATACACAGAATAAATAATAGATATAATTATTACATACCCTAAATATCAATCAAAATTTTCATTGTGATTTGGAAATACAAAATAAAAATTAAAAAGTATAAAAAATGAAAATAAAAGCAATGCAAAGATTTTTAATAGATATGATACCATCTTTAAAAAATTAAAAAATATTTATATTGCATTGATTTTATATATAGTAAAAATTAAAACAAGAAAAAGTTTTGATTTTATGTTAAAAAACATTATATTATATATAATCACTATACATTATATAGTGAAATATAAATTAATATTTAAAAATAATATATGAATTATTTTGAAAAAAGTTTAAAACTACATGAAAAATTAAAATGAAAAATAGATTTTAATTCAAAAGTTGCTATTGATAGCAAAGAATTACTTTCTACTGCTTATAGTCCATGAGTAGCTGAACCTTGTAGAGCAATTCAAAGTGACCCAGAAAATGCATATAAATATACTATTAAAGCAAATACTGTAGCTGTAATAAGTGATTGAAGTGCTGTTTTATGACTTTGAAATATTGGTGGACTAGCATGATTACCAGTTATGGAATGAAAATGTGTACTTTTCAAAGAATTTGCTTGAGTAAATGCATTTCCTATAGTATTAGATACTCAAGATACAGAAGAAATAATAGCAACAATAAAACATATCTCCCCTACTGTTTGAGGTATAAATTTAGAAGATATAAGTGCTCCAAGATGTTTTGAAATAGAAGAAAGATTAAAAGCAGAATTAAATATACCAGTTTTTCATGATGATCAACACGGAACCGCAATAGTTGCGCTTGCTTGATTAATTAATTCTTTAAAAGTAGTTTGAAAAAACAAAGAAGATATAAAAATAGTTGTAAATTGACTTTGAGCTGCTTGAACTGCTATAATTAAACTTTTTAGATTATACTGAGTTTGAGATATAGTTGTTTGTGATAGTAAATGAATAATTTCTAAAAAAAGAGATGACTTAAACAAAGAAAAAATGGAAATTCTAGATATGACAAATAAAAATGATATATCTTGAAATCTAGCAGATGCTCTAGTTTGAGCAGATGTTTTTATATGAGTTTCTGCACCACTTGTAGTAACAAAAGATATGGTGAAAACTATGAAAGTAGATCCTATTATTTTTGCTATGGCAAACCCAACTCCAGAAATTATGCCTGAAGATGCACTTGAAGCTTGAGCTAAAATAGTAGCAACTGGTAGAAGTGATTATCCAAATCAATTAAATAATGTACTTGTTTTCCCTGGACTTTTTAAGTGAGCACTAGAAAATAGAGTAGTAAAAATAACTGATGAGCATAAATTACAAGCAGCTTTTACACTTGCTAGTTATGTAACAAATCCAACTGCAAATGAAATTATCCCTAGTCCACTTGATAAAAATATAGCAAATATAATTGCAAGTGTGATAAAATAAAAAATCCCATTAAGGGATTTTTTTTAATACTCTAGAATAGAGTTTATTTTATAATTTTTTAATTTTTTCTTTCAATCAAGAAATGTTAAATCTACAACAAAATTTACGCTATCTACAATTCATCATAATTTTTCTACCAATTGACAAGCAGCTAATGCTGTTCATCAAGTTGCAAGTAAATCATCTATAATTGCGACTTTTTGTCATGACTTAATAGAATCTATATGTAAATCAAAAGTATTTTTTCAATACTCTAATTCATAATCAATACTTATTGTTTTATAATGTAATTTTCATGATTTTCTAACTATTACAAGTGGTTTGTTTAGCTTATAAGCTAATGCTCAAGCAAATAAAAATCCTCTTGCATCAAGTCACACAATCACATCAGAATCTGAGATTAACTTTGAAAATCTATCAATTGTTTCATTAAAAGCTACTGGATTTTGTAAAAGTGGAGTTATATCTTTAAAAACAATTCACTCAATAGGAAAATTTTCAACATCTCTTATATAATTTTTTAATTCCATATATAAAATTAAATAAAATAAAGTAAATAAAAAATCAAAATTATATAAATATACTTTTGATTTTTTTAATATTATTGTGGATAATTTAAATTTTCATCTTTTATATTCAATAAAATTTCATTTAAATATTTTTTTGAAATATATCTAGCCATAGGTAAATTCATATCTAAATAATTTCAACAATCCTTTGGACTTTGCCCAGGAATTGCTCAATCGAAATTTGACATAAAAGTATATAACTCAATTAATAAAGCTAATATATCTTTTGATTCATAATCTCAGTTAAGTAAAAGATAAAAACCTGTTCTACATCCCATAGGACCAAAATAAATTATTTTACTTCCATATTCACTATGAT
>CALMDL010000202.1 GCA_937864995.1 uncultured Candidatus Altimarinota bacterium
GAAAATCTAAAAAAACTTGGGAAAAAAGTAAAAGTTTTAGATTATCCTAGATATGGTGAAAAATCAGCTTTTTTTGTGGAAAAATACTTAAATTGATGATATGGAAAAAATATAACTGCTAAACAAGCTAGCATTTTTTATGCACTTGATAGATTTGATGATAGTTTTAATTTACAAGAGGATTTTACTAGTTATGATTATATAATTAGTAATAGATATGTTTCTGCAAATATGATTCATCAAACTTGAAAAATATCTTCTGAAAGTGATAGAAATGAATTTTTGGAATGGCTTTATGATTTAGAGTTTAATATTTTTGGTATTAGAAAACCAGATAAAGTTATTTTCTTAAATGTAACTCCAGAAACTAGTCAAAAACTAGTTCTTAAAAAAAGTGATAGAGAATATTTAAAAGACTGAAAAAAAATGGATTTGCATGAAGAAGATAAAAATCATCTTACAAATGCTTATAATGCAGCAATGCAAGTAGTTACAAAATATGATTGGATAAAGATAGATTGTGAAATTGCTTGAGAAATGAGAAGTATAGAAGAAATAAATGATGAAATATTAAAGCATATTTTGTAGAATAAATTATAATAATGTAAAAAAAGCTCTCTGCTAATTTACTATAAATGAATCAGACAACAAAACAAAAATGAGATGAAGGTGAACTTATAGCTATAAAATATCTTCAAAAAAATGCTTATATAATCAAAGATACAAATTTCAAATTTGGTAGATTTTGAGAGGTTGATATTATCGCTTTTAGAGATTGAATAACAGCTTTTGTAGAAGTAAAGTATAGGAATAATATAAAGTTTTGAACACCAGAAGAATCAATTACTAAGTTTAAACTTTTTAGATTTAGAAAAACAATAGAATATTATGTTGTAAAAAATCATCTTAATTTTGAAAAAATAAGATTTGATGTAATTACTATTTTGAAACAAGAAAAAAGTTATAAATTAACACATTATAAAAATTTAGAAATATAAAATGAGTGAAAAATACAAAGAAATAAATGCATACATACAAAAAGTTGAGGATAGTGAAAAAATCATAGATAAAGAAAATGAAGCTTTTGAAAAAAAATGATATTGGAAAGATTATTTTGAAAATGAAAAAGATATAGTAGTTGAAATATGAACTGGACTTTGAAATTTTTTTTCAGGAGAAGTTGCTAAAAATCTACAAAATAATTTTATTTGATTTGAAATAAGATATAAAAGACTATTTATTACAGCTGAAAAAACTCTAGCAAAATGATGAAATAATTTTGTTTTGGTTAAATCTATGGCTCAAAATATAGATAAAATATTTGAAAAAAATGAGGTTAGTTTAACTTATATTTTTTTTCCAGATCCTTGGGATAAAAAAGATAGACAAAGAAAAAATAGACTCTTGAGCGATAAATTTGTAAATGATATATATGAAGTTACAAAGATTTGATGAAAAGTTATTTTCAAAACTGATCATCTTTGATATTTTGAAGATACTCTCGAAATCATAAATAATTTTTGAAAATGGAATATAGAAAAACTCTCATATGATTATGAAAATGAGATAGAAAGTTTTGATAAAAAAAACTTAACAGAATTTGAAAGTATATTTAGGGAACATAAGCTAAAAATAAATTATTTAGAACTTAAAAAATAGTAAAAACAATATTGTTTTTACTATTTTTATTTGCAAAAAAAATAAAATATATAAAATATAGTTACTATATAAAGTATAGTAAATAAAAGCAAAAAATATTATATATATTATAAATAATAAAATATGTCAGAATTAATAAAAAATATGAATTGGAGATATGCAACAAAAGATTTTGATGCAAACAAAAAAGTAAGTGAAAGTGATTTAGAAGAAATAATAGAGGTATTTAGATTGACTCCATCTAGTTTTTGACTTGAGCCATGGAAACTTATTATAGTTGAAAATCCGCAAATAAGAGAAAAATTACAAGCTCATAGTTGGAATCAAAGTCAAATAACAAAGGCATCACATTTACTTGTTTTTGCTAGAGTGAAAAATATAGATGATAATTATATAGAT
>CALMDL010000203.1 GCA_937864995.1 uncultured Candidatus Altimarinota bacterium
AAAAGATATATATGATGATATAATAGAAATACCTAAAACTCATCCTATATTGACTCCATTTTTACCTTTGATACCTTTATGGCTATTTTCTGTTGAGGTTGCTAAAAACTTAAAAAAAGATATAGATAAACCTCAAAATTTAGCAAAAAGTGTTACTGTTGAATAATAAAAAAAACTCCAATAAATTGGAGATTTTTTTATTATATATAGTAAATTGCGACAGCAACTATTATACCAAGTAAACTTCAAGCAAATGCTTCACTTGGAAGATGTCATAATGATTCTTTAAATTTTTTATGTCAAAGAGATTCATTTATAGCAATAGCATGTTGTCATGCTTCAAATCTTACGTTTATAGCATCATAAATGATAATAACAGTAAAACTCATAGCAATAGCAAATAGATCGTGGTTAACTCAATATTTTATAGCTATAGCTGTTGCTAATGAAACTACAACAGAAGAATGCACTGATGGCATTCATCAACTTCAAAGAGATCTTGATAAATCAATTTTTCAAGTTTTTAATTTAACAAAAATTCATTTTAGAAATACAGTAACTACAAAAGTAATTGCTGGAACTAAAAGTAAATGTTCATAAAAATAATTATATTGCATATATTAGTAATTGTTATTTAATACTCACAATTTCATATTGATACGATCCAGACATTGCTTTAACATCAACTTTATCTCATTGTTTTTTTCAAAGTAGAGCACTTCAAACAGGAGATTCATTTGAAATAGTAGGTAATTCTGCTAATATATCAGACTCAGTAGCTCAAACTATTTTAAATTTTTCTACTTCTTTTGTTTCAATATTTTTAATTTCAACAATTGATCACATATTAATTCTATTTTTTTTATCAATTGTTTCATCAATTAATTCATAGTTTTTTAATTGTTCTTCTAAATCTAGAATTCTAAGTTCAACTTGAGCTTGTTCATTTCTAGCATCTTCATATTCTGAGTTTTCAGATAAATCTCAAAATGATATAGCTTCTTTTAATTTTGCTGCTATTTCTACCCTTTTAGTTGTTTTTAAAAAATCTAATTCTTCTTGAAGTTTAGATAACCCCTCTTTTGTTAAATATATTTTATTTGACATCTTTTTTTTAATTAGTTCTTAAAGTATTAAGTTTTTCTTTTATAAGATTATATTCATTTTTTTTAATTTTCAATCAAAAAACAACTCATTTGTGAGATATAACAACTCTAACAAAATTATCGCTTATATCTTGATTTAAATTTACAAAAAATGATTCTTCTCAAAATGTATTTGCTGCATTCATTTTAAACGGAAGTTCAAATTCTAATACAGAAAATATATCATAAACTTCTTTATATGTTTTTGTTGGGAAAAAATATAAAGTAAGTTCTTTTGAATAATATTCTAAATAATTATCTGGATATTCATTTGTAATATCAAATAAATTAGTATTTAATTCTAGTGCTTGTAAATCATAATCATAAAAAATATCCAATATTTCTTTATAATTTTTTCATAAACTCACATTACTTTTTATTTTTACTTTATTATCTTTCTCATCGCTAAAAACAAGATTGTTTTCATCACTTGTTTTTACTATTTCTATATTTTCATCCAATTTCATATCTTGAATTTCTGATTCTTGCAAATCTTGTCATACAATATCTTTATTTTCTTGTGCTGTTTCAACTTTTTGTTTATCAGTATAAGAAAAATCATCATTTAAAAAATCAGATTGTTCTTCTATTGTTAACTCATTTTTTTTAAGATTTTTAAGAAAAAATCTATAATCAGCTGAAATATAATAAAAAATAACGTTAATTAAAAATGAAAATATCAAAAATATTATAAATAATATAGTATTTCTCATAATTTTTAAATGATTATTAAACTTTTATATCTGAGTATTCTAGTTCAATTGGAGTATCTCTTCAAAGTAAATTAATATTAATTTTAACTGTTCATTTTTTATCATTTACTTCAGTTATAATTCATTCATTTCATTCAAATGCACCTCTAATAATTAAAGCCATATCTCAAACTTGATATTTTGTTTCAAAAGTTTCAGATCTCTCAGAAACTTTTCATTTTAATTGTTCAAGTTCAGCTCCAGAAACTGGAACTGGAATATTTCAAGCTCATAAAAATCATGTAACATTTGGAGTATTTCTAACTATATACCAACTTTCATTTGTTACATTCATTTGAACTAAAATATAACCTGGTAATAAATTTTTTTGTTTTTTAACTTTTACTCATCCAGATCTAACAGAAACTACATCATGAGTAGGAACATATACATCTAATATATATTCTTCTAATCAAAAACTTTCTCTTCTTTGGAAAAGTGATTTTTTTACATTTTCTTCTGTTCAAGAAATAACTTGAATAACATACCATTCTGGCTTTTTAAGCATAGCGTTTATTTTTAAAATTTAAAATTATATCAATTATGAAACCATATTTTTTAAATATAATAATCATTCAGAAAATAATGTAGAAGCCAAAAATAAATATATTCAAAATATAACTAAAACAGTTATAACTATAACAAAATATTTTGTTGTTTCTTCTCTTGTTGGCCATACAACATGCTTTAATTCTCTAACAGAATCTTTTATAAATTGTAACATATAAAAAAAGTTAAAATTAAAAAAAATGTTGCAATTTAATATTCTTGCAACATTTGTCAATAAGGATTATATAATTATTTTACAAATAGTCAAAATAAAATTGTTATGTTTTTTGTAAAAAGTAATTTTTATGTTAAAATTAAATAAATATTTGTTTAAATTAGATAATATGTGGTGGATAATAATATCAATTATAATAGTTTTAATAATAATTTTTAATTTATTTGTATTGGTTTTAAATAGTAAAATTGAAGACTTGGAAAAAACTATAATATGATTATTTAAAAAAAGAAACAATCAAGTAGTAAGTATATATCAAGTTTCTAAAAATTACTTAACAAAACCTGAAGAAATTTTTGAAAGTTTTTTTGAATTAAAAAGAAAAGATTTTTGAGAAAATAGTTTTAATATAGAATTAAAAGATAAATTAAATACCTATAAAAAAATACATAATGAAATAAATTTCATATTTAAAGTATGTGAACAACATAAAAATATATATGTTAATTCAAAGTATTTATATTTAAAAGATTCTATTTTAGATAAAAGTGATGAAATTTGAAAAAAATTAGAAATATATAACAAAATTAAAAAAGAATATAATTTTTATAAAAAATTAGCAAATATAACTATAATTTGAATTTTTATAAAATAAAAAAGAAGCCTAAGGCTTCTTTTTATTTTATTATACTCTTCTAAATCTATATACAAATATAACTCATGATAAAACAAATGCTAATATAAAAATTAAAACTTGTTCTGGTCATGTTTTAGGTAAATTTTTTGTATCTTCAGCTTCTGTTAAAACACTTGGATCAACATCTGCTGCATTTAAATCAACTCAACCTAATTCTCAATTATCTCCTTCAACTGCTTCTTCTTCAGTAGCTGCATTTAAATCTGGCATTGTTTCATCAATTTCTGATCAAACAAACGTAGCTTCAGAATCAACTCAAAATTCTATATTTTGATTTAAAACATCTCTTATGTTTAAAACAACTATTTTATATTCATTTCAAATTACAACTTCTTTATCTAATGTTAAAATCAAATTTTTTTTATTTGTTTTAGATACTTCACTTTCCAAAACTTCTAAAATGTCATTTGTATCTTTAATATTTTCAATTCTAAATTCTCTTTCTTCTGCAGATAATTCATTTATTTCATTTGAAAAAGATAATTCAACTTTATTTTTTCAAACCAAATTTGCATCTTCTAATACTAATGCTTTTGATTTTCAAGAATCACTTCATGGTGTAGTTACCATTATTTCATTTGATTTATATGATTCATTTCATAATTCATCATATCAAACAAGTGTTAAATAATATGAAGTTCATGGTGTTAAATCAAAAAGCGTATATGAAGTACTATCAATAAAATCAGTATTTTTATCATAAGCTACATCTTTTGAAGAATCAACTCAATAATTTATTTTATAAATAAACACTTTATCAACTGCTTCCCAAGTAAAATCAACACTAGTACTTTTTGTAGTTGCAGCTTTAAATTCAGCTGATACAGAAGAAATATTTAAAACTATAAAAAACGATATAAAAACCAAAGCAATTCTATTAAAAAATTTGTTAAACATAAACAAAAAATTAAAAAATATTTTGAACTTATTTTTTTATAAGTAAACTTACAAAGTAATTATAATTTTTTTTAAAAATTTACAAATTTTTTATGAATAAAAAAATAAATAATCTAGGTTTTACAATAGTAGAATTAGTTGTTTGAATAGCAATTACAGTAATAATTATAATGTGAAGCCTTAGTATAAACTTTAAATCTATTTCTGATAGACAAAATTTAGAAATATTTACTAATAAAATAATTTGAGAAATTGAAAAAGTAAGGAACTATGCTCTTATATGAAAATGAATATGAGTAAATATAACTGTTCCTAGAACATGGAAAATAGAATTTAATAATTGATGGAATTGAACTTGATCATGAACACTGATTACTAGTTACTCAATGGATTGAAGTACTTGGACACAAGAAAATAAAATAAATGTAGATAAAAATATATCAATTCAAAATATACATTGTATAAGTGTATGATGAGCTGATGTAAACTTAACGACTACTCAAACTTGAACAATATTTTTTGAATGATGAAAATATAATTTATGATGAGATTGTTTAAGTTCATATTCAACTTTAAAAATTGATACATTTAGTAGATGATATAATAGAACATTAGAGTTTGATGTTATAAACTGATTAATAAAAAAATAAAGAAGATTAATCTTCTTTATTTTTTTATGCAGCTTTTTTTATACCTCCATATTTTCTATCATTTGCAGCAGCTCTTGTAATATCAATTATTTTTTTACTACTAGATGATTGTAAAAGTTCTATTTTAGGAGATAATTTATTATTTTCATCAATTATTACTTCCTTAGCATCTAATAATTCAGAAATTTTAATTCAAGTTTCAACAGAATCAAGAGCAAGAGCACGAGCAAAATCTGGGAATATTCAAAATACTTCCAATGTTTTCATTCTTTGTTCAACTTCCCTTTTATATTCAGGAGAATTTCTATATTTTTCAAAAGATTCTTCTAGGTTTTTAGAAAAACCTGAATTTAAGTTATTATTTAACATTTTGTTTTTGTTTTAATTATAAATTTATATTTCTCCTTTCAATAAATCTATTTCTTTTTTTATTTGCTCATCTATTTTTTGTTTTCTTTTTTCTAAAATAGAATTTCTTACTCTTTCAACTGAATTTCATATAAGAATTTCTTTTTCAAGTTCTAGAGTTTTTTCGATTTTTTGTATTTTTAAAACTACAAATTCAAAATTATTAATTAAATTTTGTTTTTTTTCTTCAGATAAAAAAGTGTAAATTTGAAGTATTTCATATTTATCTTTTTCTGACAATCTGTGTTTTTCAAATAATTTTTGTAAATATGCGTTCATTTTTTTATATAATTCTATATAACTAAATATTATCATATTGAATTATACTTAGCAAAAATTTTTATCAAATTTTTTTAAAATTATCTTTACTTTTTTATTATTTAAGTTCATAAAACAGATAATAATTCTTCAAGCGATGTTTCTCATAAAATAACTTTTAATAATCAATCATCTTTAATCGGAACCATTCAATCTCATATTGCTTGAATTTCAAGTTGTAGACGAGATGCATTACTTAAAATAAGTGTTTCTAGTTTATCTGTAAGTTCCAAAACTTCATATAATCAAACTCTTCAATTATATCAAGTATTATTACATTTAGGACATCAATTTTCACTTGATTTAAATAAAAGTAATTCCTCTTTATTTTTTATATATTTTCATACTTTTCAAACAATATAATCTTTTATTTTATCACTTGCTTTATACTGTACTTTACAATGTGGACAAAGTTTTCTTGCTAATCTTTGTGATATAATCATCCTCAAACTTGAAGTTATAAGAAGTGGATCTACTCATAAATTTACAAGTCTTTGAATTGTATGTGTTGCTGAGTTTGTATGTATAGTTGAAAAAACTATATGTCATGTAATACTTGCTTCTACTGCCAATTTTGCAGTTTCTTCATCTCTTATTTCTCAAACCATTATGATATCTGGATCTTGTCTCAATAAACTTCTAAGTCATCTTGCAAATGTAAAATCAATTGCTGGATTTATTTGAGTATGATTTACTCATGGAATCCTATATTCAACTGGATCTTCAAGTGTAGAAATATTTTCTAATTTTGGATCAAATTGACTAAGTAGTGAAAAAAGTGTAGTTGATTTACCAGAACCTGTTGGTCATACAGCCAATATCATACCATAATTATCTGCTAAATGTTTTTTTAATTTCACCATATTATAAGGCATAATACCTAAATCCTTTAATTCAGGTGGTTTATCATCCTTTTTAAGAATTCTTATTACACATTTTTCTCAATAAATAGTTGGTATTACTGAAACTCTCATATCTAATTGTTTTCAACCAAATAATTTATATGCTATTTTTCAATCTTGAGGTAATCTATGCTCATCAATTCTAAGATAAGACATAATTTTAATTCTAGCAATAATTGAATCTTTATGTTTTAATTCTAAAGTTTTATAATTAACAAAATTTCAATCTATTCTAAACCTAATAGTTATTCAATTATCTCCTGGTTCAATATGTACATCTGATGCTCTTAGTTTTATTGCATTTAAAAACATATCATTAACAATTGATATAAGAAATCAATCTTCTTTTTTTTCTCAATAAGAATTTAAGTTTAAATCTGAGTTTACAGTAGTTTTTATAGTTTTAGATTCATCTGAAGAAGAGCCAAATAAATCCTCTACTTTTACATTTTTTCAAGTATTAGGTTTATTTTTAACAACTCATTTTTTAAAAAGTTCTCAGATATCCATATAAACTTATAATAAATTATATAGTATTATTCTAACATATTTCATTTATACAAACAAAAAAACAAGCTTGACAAACTTGTTTTTTATAAATCTTTTTTTTCTATCATTGCAATAGCCAATTTTATATCAAAATATGTTATATCCTTATTTCATAAATTTTCTATTTTTTCTTTTATAGGTTTAAGTTCAGAAACTACTCAATTAAGTTCTTTATTAATGATATCTTTTACTATTTTTAACTTAGAAAAACTAGTATATTTCATAATATCTGAAAGTCATAATTTTCAATCTATATAGAGAGAAACAACATGACTTTCAATAGTTATAGATTTTAATTCTCTTAATTTTGATATATCATCTAAACTATTTCATAGTTTTAGTAATTTATATGTTTCTTCATAAGTATCTACTTTTTCCTTTTTTTCTTTAGGTTTTGATTCTTTTTTATAAAGAGATTTAGTTCAAAGTCTTATTTTAAGATATGTTTGAAGTTCTTCATTATCATTTTTAAGTAAAAAATCTTTTGTAATAGCCAATCTACCAGTTTCAGTAATTCAAAGAAGTGGGAATTTACCATCACTTTTATATAGATACTCAAGAGACATAAGAGCTTCAATAACTGCCTGAATTAGTTCTGGAGTTAGATCACTAAGAGCTCCATAATTTTGATCATTATCCATATTCCACTCTAGAAGTTTTTTATCATTACTTCCCCGTAAAAATTTAACAAAAGTTTGTATTCAAAACTTTGTATCAAATTTTTTAACAGTCTCTAGGATAAGGCCAAAAACCGATATTTTCACTATATCAACAATTTCTTGTTTTCAGAGATTTTTCTTTTCTATACAAAAATCACAACTTCCACAATTATCTCAGATTTTTTTTAAATCTTCCTCGTCAGCAAAATAATTTAAGATAAATTTTTTTCTACAACTTGGATAAAAAAGTAACTTTTTAATTTGTTCTAGTTTATAATAACTCTCTGCCTTTAAAGCTTCTTGATGAGCCCAATCTATTTTTATAGATGCAGGATTTTGTTTTGCTTGTAATAGCATTATTCATCTACCTCTAAAATCACTTGGAGTTTCAAAATCATCAAGTCACCTTTTGATTATATTATATTTTTCTAGTACCCTAATTATTGCTCAAACTTTTAAATCATTTACGATTCCAGATTCAGAGGCCATAACAAAATATGTTTTTAAAATCTTAGCTCAAGCTCACTCTCAAGTAGAAAAATCTCTGTAAAGATAATTATAAAAATCAACAATTTCTTGTTTTGTTGGATATGAATTTTCTATAAAAAATTCTTGTATTTTAGTATCTGCAAATGATGCAATTACAACTCAATAACTATTTTTACCATCTCTTCATGCTCTACCTACTTCTTGATAATAATTTTCTATACTTCAAGGTAAATTGTAGTGAATTACAAATCTGATATCACTTTTATCTATTCACATACCAAAGGCATTTGTAGCAACAATTACTTTATAATTTGAATCCATAAAATTATTTTGTTCTATTTCTCTATTATCTCAAGTCATTTCTCAAGTATAAATTCAAGCAGAAACTCAATTTCAAATTAGATAATCATATACTTCTTTTACATTTTTTCTAGATGAACAATAGATGATTCAACTTCATGGTGTTTTTTCTAGTATCTCACTTACTTTCTCAAGTTTTTCTTCCTTTTTACTTATTTCTCTAACTATTAAACTTATATTTTTTCTATCAAAACCAGTAGTAAAAATAGCTGGATTTACAAGTCATAATCTGAGAGTTATGTCTGCCCTAACTTTTTGAGTTGCAGTTGCAGTAAGTGCTATAATTGGGAAATCATTATTTAATTTTAATCTTTCTAAAAAACCTTTAAGCTTCATATAACTTGGTCTAAAATCATGTCACCATTGACTTATACAATGAGCTTCATCTATAGCTACAAGAGATATTTTAACTCTTTCAATAATTCTTAAAAATTCATCACTATTTAGTCTTTCTGGAGCTATGTATAAAAACTTTATACTTCAATCATTTTTAGATATATCATTTAGTATTATTTGCTTATCATAGTTATCAATTGTAGAATTTATAAGTTCTGCTCTAAGTCACAAATTATTTAGTTTATCAACTTGATCTTTCATAAGAGAAATAAGTGGAGAAACAACTATAACAAGTCACTCTAAAACTACTCATGGTAATTGATAAGTAAGAGACTTTCAACCTCAAGTAGGCATAAAAACAAGTGTATCTTTTTTATTTAATACACTATCTATTATCTCTCTTTGCCCATCTCTAAAAGAACTTAAACCAAATTTTAATTGCAATATTTTTTCTAAATCGTTCATTTATTTTTATTTTATCTATAACTATTTTTGATTTTAATTATTTTTAAAAATTAAACAAAAAAGAATATGTTTTTACATATTCTTTTACAATTTCATCATATAATCTTTCATATCTTCTATATGATTTGGTCTAAGTAGTTTTATATCTGTTGGTCAAGAAACTTTATCTAAAAAATATCTTAAATTTGGATTAAACCAAAAACTATTATCTTTTCTAAAATTATTTTTATTTAGATCTTTTAACCAAACTCATTTTTCAAATAAAAAATTATCTACTCTTTTTTTATGTTCTAAATTATCAAAAGTTGGTAATCAAAGCAAAATTCATATATTTTCTAAGTCTTCAAATGCTAAATTTGGTATAGTCTTTCAAATATTATTTTTGATATAAGTATTTATATCATTGTAAATATTTCAAATTTTTTGGAGTTTAAAAAGTCTTTTAAATCATTTTATTCAATTAAATTGAAGTGAATAAGTACAATCAATTTTATTTTGTTTAAGTATATTTAAAATCAAAGATTTTGATCTTTGTTCATCAAGTTCAAAGTCTTTTGGTACTCAAGAAAGTCATACAAATCTAGCAAATCTTTTTAGATGATCAAGTCTATAGTCTTGCAAGTGAGTTAATCAAAAGCCTTCAAGTATTTCTCTACAAACTTTATCTTCCCACAATAATGCTCTTATCTCTGTTTTTGGATAATCTTTCAAATCAGAAAAATTTGAAATTTTATTATACTTTAAAAAACTTAAAATATAAGAAGATTTATTTATCTCTTTTT
>CALMDL010000204.1 GCA_937864995.1 uncultured Candidatus Altimarinota bacterium
AATTTTTTGAATAGAAAGGAAACAAAAATGTTTGATAAACTGGAAAAAGAATTCCAGTTGCTTGTTTATCATTTGCATGAAAACCAATTACTGCAAATGGAATTCCTAAGCAGCTTGATTGTTGTAATTACAGTTTTATATGTAGTCTACTTCGGTCTGAAAAAAAAGAAAATCAGAGAGTGTTTTGCTGTACATAAATACGAGAAAGAACCTGAAAATACCATTGAAAGGTTCAAGCTCTATTTTGACGCACCACTTCTCTCCGGCAATGGAATTGCAATGTGGAGAGTTTATGCCTCAATCCCACTGGCAATAATAACAGTTATCTTTTACAAAGAAACTGTTGTTAGCTCAATACTTCTGCAATTTTATGTATTTCTTTTCGTAACTGACGCACTTGATGGTGCTGTCGCTAGGAGTTTGAACAATGTTACACAAATAGGCAAAAGTTTGGATCCATTCGCAGACAAGTTCCTTGACTTAATAATCTTGGGAATTGTTTGCTTGTTTTCAAACAACAGCTTTTTTGTTTTGGTTGCTTTCTTGATTTGCATCATAGACATAGCTGGCCAAAACTTAAGAGCAAAAACAACCAATCCAGCAGCAAACTGGGTTGGAAAAACAAAAACAGTTTTCAAAGTAATTACTATCTATGTAGTAAGCCTCAACAGGTTTGAGTTGTATCTCGACTACATCGGTGGAACTTTATTAATTGTAAGTCTAGTCTTTACTTTTGGGTCTTTCTGGCTCAAGGTAAAAGACAGAATTTTTTGAAAAAAGGAGGAAAAAAGAAAACCAGAGCAGCAATGCTCTGGTTTTTGCTTTATATTCAATATCTTTTCATAAAAGCTTTATTATCAACCTCTCTTCACATAAAATCAAAAAATAATTCACTCGCCTTTTTTCTAGTTCATTGTCATATAATAGTTTTTAATAATTTTTCTCAAGTTTCTGGAAAAAACATTCACATTTCTTTTATTTTAGAAAATACATCTGCTTCTATTATTTCTGCCCACATATATGAATAATATCCTGCGGCATATCAACCTCCAAATATATGATTGAAACTACAATACATCTTATAATCTTCTCATCTTTTAAAAATACTATATTTATTTACTATTTGTAATATTTTTTTATCAAGAGCATCTATATCTCACACAATATCACTTGAATAAAGTGACATATCTAAAAGTGCAAACTCACATTGTCTTGCCAAAAACATACCAGTCATAAAATATTTCAAATTATCTATTTTTTCAATCAATTCATCACTTAAACATTCTCAAGTTTCAACATGTTTTGACATATTTTTTAAACTTTCTTTATCACTAACCCAATTTTCAAGTAATTGACTCGGCAATTCTACAAAATCCCATTCTACTCAAAAACCTGAAAGTTCACTATATTTACTTTCTGAAAGTAACTCATGTAGAGCATGTCAAAATTCATGAAAAAGTGTTTCAACATCTCTTAAATATAGAGTTGTTTTTCCTGAACTAGCTTTTTGAAAATTACAAACATTCAATATTACTGGTACACTTTGAGTTGGAAGATATTCTTTTTCTCTTAAATTATCTGCCCAAGCTCATGGTCTCTTTGTTTTTCTATAATATGGATCCAAAAAATAATAAGAAATAAGTTTATTTTCTTTATATATTTCATAAATTCTAACTTCACTATCATAAGTTTCAACTTTGATTTCTTTTATTTCTATAGAATAAAATTTTTCTATAAATCTATGCAAGTAAGATAAAACATCTTCAAATTCAAAATACTGTTTTATTATTTTTTCATCTACTTCATATTTTTCTTCTCTAAGTATCCTAGAATAATAAGCTAAATCATAAGTTTGTAAATCTTGTAGTCAAAAATAATCTTTTAAATCTTGTAATTCTATTTTTGCTTTAGATACAGATTTTTCAGATATAGATTCAAGTAGTTCAAAAACTTGTTCTGGAGAATTTGCCATCTTGTCATTTAAACTAAGTTCAGCATAATTTTTATAACCCAATATTTTTGCTTTTGCATCTTTTAGTTTTAGTATTTCTAAAACCAATTCTCTATTATCAAATTTTCATTTTGATGAAGTAGTATTTCATGACAATTCAAAATCTTGTCTTATTTTTCTATCACTACAATATTTCATAATAGCTGAAAAACTAGTTGGATCACTATCAAAAAGATATCATCATTTTTGCTCTCAAGCTTTTTTTGCTATTTCTAAAACATCATTCGGCAAGTTTTTTATAACTTCAAAATCTGTTATCAGATATTCAAAAGTTTTTTCGTCATCTACTATATTGTTTGTAAACTTATCACTTAATTCTCATAATCTTTTA
>CALMDL010000205.1 GCA_937864995.1 uncultured Candidatus Altimarinota bacterium
TTTGAATCATAACTATATGTAAATCCATTTCAAAGTGGATTTTTTTCTTTTATTAAGTTGTTGTTTGAATCGTATGTGTAAGTGTATTCATAAACTTCTCCCGATTTTTTAAATATCTCTTTTGATAATATTTGTCATCATGAATTATATGTATATATAAATTTATCTCATACTCTAGTTATTACTTCATTTTTAAGTATATAGCTTTCATCACTACTTAGAGTATAATTATATGTTATATCTCATTCACCAAATTTTTGTACACTTACTCTATCTAAATCATCATATGTATTTTCTACATATATATTTCAAGCAAAATCTATTAGTTTTGTTGTATTATGAGAACCTTCAAAATCACTTCATTTTGTATATTCAAAACTAGTAGTTTTTTCTTCACTTCAATTTTTAAGAGTTATAGATTTTAAATCATAAAGTCATCAAAATTCATCATCTTGATTATAATAATCAAAAATAACTTCATTTTGATTAAAATCTGTTATTTTTTCTAGTCTAGTGTCAGTTTTATAGCTAAATAAATATTCTCTTCAAAGAGTATCGGTAATAATTTCTAATTTATTTTCTTCATCATAAAATAAATCAATATAATTTCAAAAATTATCTTCTATTCAATCAAGTTTTAAATTTGAGTTAAAATAATAAGTTTTATTATTATTTTCTATTAATTTAAAAAATCCATCTACAGAAATTAATTTTGATTTTGTATTTGTATTGTATTTAAATTCATTGTTCTCTTCATCATATTCAAACAATACTACTCAAAGTTTACCATCGTAATATCTAACATCTCAATTTTCTTCTATTGTTAAATATTTGTTATATGAAAAGTCAAAATTATTTCATATTGGTCAAGAATAAAGACTTTGATTTTTATATGTTATATCAAAAGAAAATGGTAATCAAACTCAAGAATAATTTAATAGAGTATTTTCATAAATAAATTCTCAAGATTGTAGCATAACTGGGTCTCATTCTTGAGAAGACTTAATAGCTTGATTTTGTATTACTTCTTTTGTTTTATAATAATCTAAAATCTTTTGATTAACTATTTCTGAATTTGTTGTTAAATTTGTATTATTTTGTGCTATTGGTCAAACGGGATTTGAAATAGTTCATGATCATCAAGAGTTGCCAGTATCTCAATTTACATTTATTTTATAGACTTCATTATTATTTTTATCAAAATATACTATATATGGATAATCTATAAATATGTCTTTAAAAGATTCTGAATCATCAGAATA
>CALMDL010000206.1 GCA_937864995.1 uncultured Candidatus Altimarinota bacterium
GTTATTATATATCAAATTATTAAATACAAAAATATTTTTTTATATTGTTTTTGATTATATATTGGTTTAAATATAAATGATCAACTAAAGAATGCTATCATTAACAATATAATTAAAGAGTCATCTTGAATTGGTTCATTTTTTTGACTTGAAATAATACTTGTATCTCAAGAAAATGCTTTATCAAAATCATTTAAGGCTCAAATTATTCAATCTTTATATCTATTTTCTCTAAAAAGTATAAAATTGTTTTCTCAAATTTTATTTGTAAGTATATCAGGTAATACTCATTCTACTCAATAACCTGTTGATATATTCCAAGCTCTATCGTCAATTGCTATAATTATAACAACTCAATTATCTTTATCTGCTTTTCAAACTCATAATTCATGTCATATTTGAGTTCATATGTTTGATATATCTTCTCAGTCAGTAGTTTTTATAATTATAGTCAGTATTTCTGTTGTATATTTGTTTTTTAAATCTATTATTTTTTGTTCTATTTCATTTTTTTCTTCATTATTTAATACTCAAACTTTATCTATAACATAAGAGTTTATAGTTCATAGAGTTTTTATATCAAAAGCAAAAACATTATAAATGCTAATACATAAAACAAATATAATTAAAAATATTTTTTTCATATTTTAAATTTATTATATTTAATATTTATATTATATATTAAAAAACAATAAGTAAATAAATAAAAAATAACTTATTTTTAATTATTTATAAAACTATATTGATATTTAGTCAATCTAAAATTTATCAAAAGTAAGGGTAAAATAAAAGTATTTTTGATATTTTTTAATAAATTTGTATTATTTTTTACATAATAATTTATAACTTATAATTTATGAAAAAAATTATATTTACTATTTTCCTTTTTATATCATTTTTTGTTGTAAGTAGTTTAGCAAATGCATCAACAGAACTTAAAAAAGTATTATGGATCGTTACTGATTCTTCTGGTGTTGAATGGTGTGATTTTCCATTTGCTAATCAATCAAGCACTGACACTACAGTATCTGCTATAAAGAAAAAAAATTGATATGTTCAATGTAAAGTTTATTGATTAGATTCAACTTCTCAATCAACTATTGAAAAATATAAAATTGCATATCCAAATTGAAAAGCACTTATCGATTGAACTGAAATTTGTATAGAAAAATGATTAGAAATTTCTTGTGATGGTGAAAAAACAGAAGTAAAACCAATTAAAGAAGAAATTAGTGTTGATGATGAAACTTTGTTAGAAGATACAAATTTAGAAGATGATGAATTAGCTAGTTCATGAACAGAATTATGAACATGAGTTTTGGATGAAAATGAAGAAGAAATAATTGAAAATACTTGAAGTTTAGATAATTCTTGAGCTTTAGATACTCAAACATCAACTTGAACAGTTACTT
>CALMDL010000207.1 GCA_937864995.1 uncultured Candidatus Altimarinota bacterium
TAAATTAAAGCAAAATAAAATGAGATTTTAACAAAAATCTCATTTTTTAACAATGCAATGTTCTATATATTTAAACAAATTATACATCTAAGTTTCTTACATCCTTTGCTCTTGATTGAATAAATCTTCTTCTTGGAGCAACTTCATCTCACATAAGTATTTTAAATATCTCATCTGCTTGTTCTGCATCTTCTATACTTACCTTGTACATTTTTCTTGTTATTGGATCCATAGTTGTTTCCCAAAGTTGTTCTGGGTTCATTTCTCATAGACCTTTATATCTTTGAATATTTTCTCAAGTTATTTGTTCTGAATCAATTATGGCTTGTTTTTCTTCTTCAGTATAAACATACCAAGATTTTTTTCATTTAGTAAGTTTATATAGAGGTGGTTGAGCTATGTATAGGTATCATCCTTTTATAAGTTCTTTTAAATATCTAAAAAAGAAAGTTAAAAGTAGAGTTCTAATATGTGCACCGTCAACATCAGCATCGGTCATTATAACTATTCTATGATATCTAAGTTTACTTATATCAAAAGTTTCACCTATAGAAGTACCAAGTGCAATAATCATATTTTTAATTTCTTGATTTGCAAAAATCTTATCAATTCTAGCTTGTTCAGTATTAAGAATCTTACCTTTTAATGGTAATATAGCTTGATGTTCTCTATCTCTACCTTGTTTTGCAGAACCTCAGGCAGAATCTCCCTCTACTATATATAGTTCAGATTTTTGTGGATCTTTACTAGAACAATCAGATAATTTACCTGGAAGAGTCATACCTTCCAATGCACCTTTTCTAATTACAGTATCTCTAGCAGCTCTAGCAGCAAGTCTAGCTTTTGCAGCTAAAAATACTTTTTCAATTATTTTTTTTGCCGTAGTTGGGTCTTCTTCTAAAAATTCTAGAAATTTTTCAGCAAATACAGCATCAACTGCTCATCTTGCTTCCGGAGTACCAAGTTTACCTTTTGTTTGTCATTCAAATTGTGGATCTACAACTTTAACTGAAATTACACATGTTAATCATTCAATTACATCATCATTTGTTAAATTTTGATCTTTTTCTTTTAATATACCCTTGTCTCTTGCATATTTATTTATAGTTCTTGTAAGAGCCATTCTAAATCAAGTAAGATGACTTCAACCTTCTGGAGTATGAATATTGTTTACAAAAGTTATTATATTATCTGAATACTCTTTATTATATTGCATAGAAAGTTCAACAAGGATATCGTTTTTTTCTTTTTCAACATAAAATATTTCTCAAATAGTATCTTCTTTCTTATTTAAAAAATTTACATATGATTTAATACCTCATTCAAAATAATATTTATATCTTTCTCCACTTCTCTCATCATTTAAATATAGAGTAATTCATTTTGTAAGATATGCTTGTTGCCTTAATCTATTTTTAATAGTTTTGTAATCAAACTCTGTAGTTATTTTAAAAATACTTGCATCAGGATAAAATTTGATAATAGTACCTGTATGATTTGTCTTTCAAACAACTTTGATATCTCAATCAGATATTCAAAGAGAAAATGATTGATAGTGTATTTCTCCATTTCTATGTACCCAAGCTTCTAGCTTTGTAGAAAGAGCATTTACTACAGAAGAACCTACTCAGTGTAATCAACCAGATACTTTATAACCACCTCAACCAAATTTTCAACCAGCATGTAATACTGTTAAAATTGTTTCAAGAGTTGATTTACCTGTTTGAGGATGTTTTTCAACTGGTATTCATCTACCATTATCTTCAACCATACATGAACCATCTGCTCAAAGCGTTACTTTAATAGTATCACAATGACCTGCCATAGCTTCATCTATAGAGTTATCTACTATTTCCCAAACAAGATGATGTAATCATCTTTCATCAGTTGAACCAATATACATTCATGGTCTTTTTCTAACAGGTTCTAATCATTCTAGTACCTGTATATTCTCAGCTCAGTAATTTTCTGACATGTTATACCTATTTAATATATATAAATTATAAAAACAATATATTTAAAAATATTTTTAAATCAAGAGCTTGGCATTTCAAAGACAAGAGATTTTTTAAAATATTTTAAAACTCAAATTTTTATATAAAAAATACCAAATTTAAAAAATTTGGTATTTTTTATGATTTTTTATCTAGACTATTTTTATAGTAAAAGCTCTTAAAATGGAAATTTTAGGGCTTAAAAATGATTTTTGATTTTTAAACTTAATTATTCAATTATCTTATAATCAGATTTTTCCAAGTCATTTAAAATATTATCCAATTTTAAATTCAACATATCAAGAGAATTTGATGAAATATTAAATCAATTTTTTGTTTCTTTTTTTACTATATAAAAAGGAATATAATTTCAATTTCTTTCTTGAAACAAAACTACAAATCTCACTTTTTTAGAAAGTAAATATCATTTTAAAACCTTTCTATTTTTTAATTCTCATATATTTTTAAAATTATCTAATCATTTTTGATGTTTATTTATTTCTAGAATAACATCATCAATTTGGATTGATTTTATTTTTGATAATAATTTTTCGAAAGTTTTTGTTATTAAAATCATAAATTATCCAATTTATCAGATATCTTTTCTAGCTTGTTTTTTATTTCTATATTTTGAAACATATCATCAAAAATTCTATCATCAATATCAAAATTTATCATATCTGGATTTTGAGATACTTTTTGCATAAAATATCTTAAAAGTATAGCTCAATCAACTCATCTTGATTTTGCAGTATTTAAAAAAGACTTTTTTAAACTTTCATCAACTCTTATAGAAAATGTTGTATTCATAATAATTGTATTACATTGTAATACAATTATTATATTTAAATATTTTAAAACTCAAATTTTTATATAAAAAACACCAAATTTAGAAAATTTGGTGTTTTTTATAATTTTTTAAGGAAAAAAAGTATTAAGAAATATTCATTATTAAGGCAACCAATAAATGATATATAATATATTATTAATAAAAAAGATACTTATCTTTTTTTGAATAAAATTCTTTTACTGAAAATTTTTCTTTTTTTAAATTTTTATCAAAATATTTTGTTTTTTTGGGATATCATTTTTCATTAATTCAAAATAATTCTTGATAACTTAAATTATTATTATATTTAGAGAAAAAATAAATTTTTAATTGATGAAATCTATAATAGTCAATTCCTTTTATTCTTACTAAATATCATTTTATATATGGAAAATATCCTTCTCAAAATTTCAAATATTTATATATTTTTTTTCTTAATTCCTTATATTTTTTATATCAAATTCAAACACTACTATCATTAATAATCATTCCAGTTACAAAAAGCTTCTTGTTACTTTGAAATAACTTAGTTTTTTTAACATTAATTCTAAAATTATGTTTTTCTATTATTAATTTAACTAAATTATATAATTTATATCTATCATCATAAGAATTAAATCAAATACTTATATCGTCTACATATCTAGAATAAGAAAATTTTATTCTAAAATGTTTAAGTCAGCTTATTATTTCCTTATCAATTTCATTAAAAACTATATTTGATAATATTGGTGAAGATGGAGCACCTTGAGGTAATTTTCATTTATATATTAAATAATCCAATATTAAATTAGGATTAGAAGAATATTTTGAAACAAAAAAAAATAATTTCTTTCTATCTATAAAATCAAAAAAATTTTGAATATCAATATTAATAATATATTTTTTTCATAAATGTAACTCAGCATTATCTTTAATAGATTTATTTTTAACAAATCATGTTACATAATCTGGAAAAGAATATTTACTTTCAAAAAAATTCTTTAATTTTATTTGATAAGATTTTAAAATATCATTTGGTATAAATATTTCTCTATTTTTTATATTAATAAATGATGAGTATTTTGAAGAAAATAAATAATCAAATTTTTTTACTATATTATCTAGCATATTAAATTTATTAAATAAAAGAGAATAACTACTATTTCCCATAAAAGTATAAAATATATGTAATTATACTTTTTAGTATTATTTTATACAAAGGCTACTAATCATAACCAAAATAATAATTCCTCGCTATTCTCTCAAAATTATTTTACATATAATATAAAAAAGTCAAAAAAGAAAATCAAATTTTTAAAAGTCTATTTGAAAAAAATAAATAATTATTATCATATAAATATATAATAATAATTATTTAGAAAATGAAAAAAAATGAAAAAATGATTGAAATATGTTCAGATATGTTAAATATATTTGATGAATTAAATTATAATATTTTTAAACTTGATATGAGTATAAAAAATTTCTATTACATTAGAAAAAAATATAATTCAATTGAAAAAGTTAAAAATAAATATTATACTAAATTCCCTTTATATAAAGTTTTAAAATTTGATACTTCATATGATATATGCAAATACATTGCTTATAAATTGTGAATAAATATAGAAACGGAAGCTATAAGAAAATTAATT
>CALMDL010000208.1 GCA_937864995.1 uncultured Candidatus Altimarinota bacterium
TTTGGAAGGTAAGAAATTCTTGTTTTAGGCATACCAACACTAGCCCAAATAGTTGCTGATTCTTCATCTCTTGGAGCATCATTATCTCATTCAAAAACTGTAACAGCTATTTTTCTAGGATCAAGTGCTAGCCAATCTTTACTAGTTAAAAATTCCCAAGAGTAAGCTATACTTTCCTTTTTAAAATAATCTCAAAGAGACCAGTTTCAAAGCATTTCAAAAAATGTAAGATGACTATTATCACCTACTTCTTCTATATCTCAAGTTCTGATACATTTTTGACTATCAGCTAATCTTTTACCTAATGGATGAGATTCTCAAAGTAAATATGGAACAAGTGGTTGCATACCTGCCGTATTAAATAAAACCGTTGGATCATTTTCAGGAACAACAGGTGCACTTGGGATTATAGAATGTCATTTACTATGGAAAAAATCTAAGTATTTTTGTCTTATATCTGCGCTTAAATATTGCATAAATTAATTAATTAATTTTAAAGTTTATTTTATTTTAAATAAAAAGCTTTTTTTATCAAATAAAAAAGCTCCAATTTTTGCTTTCAAAAGCAAAATATAGTAAAATAATATAAATAAAAATATATAATTTATATAAAACTATGAATCCTCATCAAGAATCTGAATGAATATGAAAAGTTGAATATCATAATTTATCTTTACAAGTTGAATCACATAATGATATACAAAGTGCTCTTAAAGAGGCATATGAACTAACAAAATGAGTAAAAAAAGAAAGAGATAAAAGTAAAAATAATCCTAGTAGATATAAAGAATTAGACAATATGTTAAACTCGTTTATAAAAGAGTATAGAGAACTTGAGAAAGCAATTATTGATGCAATAAATAACGATAAAAAAATAACTGAAAAAGAAAAAACTAAAATTATGTTTGAATTATCTGATATAGTTAGTTTAGCAGAAAAATTATGAATTAAAGAGAGAAAAAATATATGGAGTAAAGTTTGAGATAAATGGAAAGGTACCGATACTGAAAAAGCAAGATCAGAAGCAGCAGCACTAAATGAAAAAAAAGAATTAATAACAAAATATTTTAAAAAAGAAAAATTTTCAGAAACTGAATTAAAAAAATTATTAACTATTTCTAACGAAAATAGAAAAAATAAATGAGAGTTTAAAAATTGAAACAGTGCTTGATATGCAGCTAGATTCTTTGGTTTAGATTCAACATCTGCAGATGTTTTTTTATCTCAAGAAGAAGTAATTAGAACAAACCAATTTCAAGATGATATTATTAAAAGAATATGACTTGAAAAATGATATAATGAAAGTTGAGATATACATGCATTTCATCCAAGTATGTGAAACTATATAACAAATGTACCTATTGTTGAATCAGCTTTAAAAACAAATAATGTTCAAAATTTATGAAATAAAGCATTAAAAAATTATATATGATTTTTAGAAAATAAATGAGAATTAACAAGTGAAACTTTAATAAAAAAATTTTGAAAAGATAAAGCAACTGAAGTACTTGCATTTATTGATAGACAAAAAACAAAAGATTCTGATTTAATTTGAGCAAGTTTCTTAAATAAAATATGAGATTTAATTGAATGAGTAAAAAACTATTTTAAAGAAAAAATATTACCTCTTTTTAATAAAATTAAATCTTCAAGTAACATAAATGAATTTAAAAATAATTTAAATTCAGTAAAAGAATTGAAATGAGAAGAAAAAAAGGCGTTATTAGAAGAATTTGATAAAGAAATAAAAAATAAAGAATCTGCTTTAAAAAAGTTATTTTTTGAACCTGTTAAAGCAAAATTAATAAAAGATTGAAAATCAGAAATTGAAGCTAATAAAGAAGCTTTAGAAATTACAGATAAAACATTAAATGAAATTGAATCAAATTTAAGTGTAAGTAATTTAGATAAAGTATTTAAAATAATTGAAGATTTCAATAAAAAATATGATGCTAAATTATCGACAAAAAGAGCAACTAGTCTTGCAGTAGAAACTACCGTATTAAAATGACAAAGAGATGCTGTAAAATCTACAGGATTAGCAGAAGAAGCAAGAAAAAAATGAGATACTGAAGGAGCTAAAAAACACGAACAAAATGCTAGGTCAAGCATGATAAGAGCTGCTGAAGCAGAAACCGTTTGAAAAATAGTAAGTAAAACTTCTGAACAAGAAGCAAGAGATATATGAACTTGAAAACTTGATTATAAAGAACATCTAGAAAAAATATTAAATACAGATGAAAATTTAAGAAATGAAATTAAAAAATTAGATGCTGAAAAGAAAAAATTTGAAGAGGAAGTTATATGAACTGATGATATTATAAATAAAACAGAAAATGCTTCAAATCAAGTAATTGATGCTTGAGATGCTCAATATAATCCTGAAAATTGAAATGTACAAATTTGAGAAAAAACACTAAATTTATCAACTGAAGAGCAAAAACTAGTTGAAAATAATCCGGATACTCTTAAAAATATAGTAGATTTTTACTCTACTCTTAACAAAGTTTGATTAGCTAAATTATGGCCAATTAAAGAACAAATTTTTAATGTTATTTCATCTATTAAATGAGTTTGATTTAAAATTGATCAAAATTATTTATCTGAAAATGAAACTAAAATTTTTCTTAATGCTATCTTAAAATCTACTTGAGAAGAGACTATTAATCCAATTCTTGGTATCAATGATTTTGTTGCTAATATTGAAAGAAAAAATAATACTCAATTCTCTTGAGCTGAAGCTCAAGTTAACAAATCTTGAGATACTAAAATTGAACAAAAATTTATTTCTTCTTTTGCTCCTAGATGAAATTTACTTTGATTTGATTCTCCTGCTTTTGAACAAAAAATTAGAAGTTAAAAAACAAAGCCTAAAAGGCTTTGTTTTTTGCTTTAAATTATTAAATATGATATTATTTTAATATATATTTAATAATTCATTTTATGTCTGAAATTGATATAAATAGAGTAAATAACTCTAAAATAAATGAAAATTCTGATTGAGAAAAAGATAGGCTAATAGATAGTATCAAAAAAGCTAATTTTTTTGTTGATTATTTTAAAAGAAAATGAGATGATAAATATAATGAAATTAAGTGATTATATGATAAATTAAATCAGGAAATAGAAAAATCAATTTTAGATAATAAAATAGAAACTCAAGCAGATTTAGCTGAACTTAAAAATTGAATTGAACAAAAAAGTGAAATAGAAAAAATAAATCTAATAACATATGAAATAGAAAAACTAGCAGATAAAAAAACTGCAATTTCTCCAGAAACTTTAAAATTGACTAAAGCAGATAAATTAGATAATGATGAAAAACAAAAAATTTTTTATGAAATAAGAAATAAAATGGATCTTATAACATATATTCAAGATAAAAATTTAATAAAAGATTTTTTTAAATTTGTGAATTGAAAAGATATAAGTGTATATTATAAATTCGTTGATACTAATATGAAATATAGTAGCGATATTATTCACTCATATATTGAAAATACTACTCAAATTGATTTAAATCTAATACCTACAGAATATTTTACATTAAACATAGAGTGAGTTGATAATACATCATTTATAACAAATCAAATTTTAAAATGAAATCAAAGCAAATTTGAATCTAGAATAAGATCATTATTTTTAAGATTAGATTGATATGATTCAGAAATAATAAAAATAATAGATATACTTTCAAAAGATAAAAATACAAAAAATATAATTGAAATAAATTTACATATAAAATTAATAAATAACAAAGAAATTAAAAATTATTTAAAAACAAAATGAATTGAAATTAAAAATAATATAGAAAAAAATCCTAAAAATAAATTTCAAGAACTAGCAAATAAAGTTATACATACAAATAGTAAAGATGAAAATTATAACAAATATATTGATGAATTAGATTCATTTATAAATATTAATTGAATATTAGATAAAAATCTATTTAAATTAATTTTAAATAATATTTGAAGTATTATAGAAAGATTCTCTTGTATAAACTTCAATAAAGAAATTGCTAGTGAAGCAGTAAAAACTAACCCATCAGTATTTTTAAATTTATCAACTGAATTAAGAAAGGATAAAGAGATAATAAAAAGCACTATAAAAGATAAAAGTTATTTTTGAGTGGCTTATTTTATAAATATAGACTCCCCAGAAGTTTTAATTAATTCATATAATTTATTAGTTGAATTATGAGTAGATAAAAAAGATATTTTGAGATTTCCAAATTTTAGAAATTGACATGATAATTTTGCACATGACTGAAATATTTTATGATATAAAATGAAATGAGATATAAAGTCTTCAAATACATTGGAAGAAATAAAAAATTATATAAAAAACGATGAAAGTTTTCTAAAATGATGAAATTTAATTCTAAATGAAGTATCAAAAGAAAAATTTGAAAAAGTAATATTAGAATTAATTAAAGATAAATCAAAAACAAAACAATTTTTAGAAATACTATATTGAAACAATAATGAAACTTTTTCAATAGAATCTTTAAGAATAAATTATTCAAAATTATTAGAAACATGTTCTCAAGATGAAAAGCTACTAAAAACAATATTTAACAACTTGATAGATAAACAAGCTGAAAATATAGATGAAGCAATATGAATATTAACTAAAAATACTGATTTAAATTCTGAAAAAATTAAAACAATATTAAAAGAAAAAACAAAACTATCAAAATTTATAAAAATTAGTATAGAAAATGAAAAAGAAAAAATTAATATTGATAATAATATATTAATAAATGATTTTAAAGAATTTTCTGTTAAATATCCTTCATTATCTAAAACAGAAATATTAAGTGTCTATATGGCAGAATTATGATTAGAAAATGAATTATGATATGATGAGTGAAAACTTAGAGAACTAATTTCATCAATAATATTGTTAAATTATGAAAAAATTAAATTTAAAACAATTTCTCAAGATAAAAATACTGCTTATAATTATGTATCTTGAAAATTAACAAAAGAAGAATATGATAAAGTCTTTTATGAAAATTATAATAAAAATTTAGAAGAAAATTGATTACCTAAAGATGAAATCTATTCAAATAAAAATAATCAAAATTCCCCTGAAACAAACAATATAATTGAAAATAAAAATTATATTTATAATTATGATACTTGAGAACTTGATATCAATACTCCAAATTGAAAACAAAAATTAAATCTTACACCAGAAGAAGCAATACTTGCTCAAGATGAAAATTATCGTGAAAATTTAATTAATTTTTATTCATTTTTTAAAGATTTAAATCTAATATGAGTATGGAATTTTAGACATGATTTAGTTAATGCAGTTTGAAATATTAATATTGATTTAACTGATGATTCATTATCAAAAAGTGAATTATTAAATTTTTGAAATAAATTAATTAATTTTATAAATAATACCTGAGATATTAAATTAAATAATAATAATAATTCAATTAATTCTCTAAATAGTGAATTATTAAAATATACTAATGCCTGATCTTCTTTAAGTGATAATAAAACTTATAATTTAAAATGAGAAGATAGATTTACTGCTAAGTTAAGAGAATTATGAATTATTTGAGGAGCATATTTTCATATAAATAATTTTAGAAATTTATTAAACAACAAAAAAGAAAGCTAATTAGCTTTCTTTTTTAATCTTCACTTTCTTCTTCTCATTCATCAACAACAGATGCACGAGCAACACAATCATCTTCATCTTTTAATTTAGTAAGAATAACTCATTGAGTAACTCTAGAAGTTGTTCTTATTCATTTTAAACTTAATCTAATAGTTTGACCAGCTTTTGATATTAAAATAATATCACTAGTTTTTCTATCTTCTTCACTTAACATAGTAGCAGAAATAAGTTTTCCAGTTTTAGCTGTAACTGCCATAGCTTTTACTCCTGATCCTCATCTTTTTTGATTTCTATATTCTTCGATTTTAGTTAGTTTTCACATACCATTTTCAGTAACTATAAAAACATATTCTCTATCATCTCATACAATAGCAACTTCAACTACTTCATCTTCTCATTTTAAACTTATACCTCTTACTCAAGAAGCATTTCTTCACATAGGTCTAACATCTTCTTCATCAAATTGTATAGCTTTACCTTCTCTTGTAGCAATAAAAATTGAATCATTTCAAGAAGTTGTTTTAACCCAGCTTAACTCATCATCTTCTTTTACTCATAAAACTCTTAATCAATTTGATCTGATATTTTTAACTTCTTCCATATCAAGTTTTTTAACAGTTCATCATTTTGTAACAAAGAATAAATATTTACTCTTATCTTTACTTATATCCATGATAGCTGCAATTTCTTCATCTTTTTGTAATCAAATGAAATTTATAACTGGTTGTCATTTTGCAATTCTATTTGTTTCAGGAATTTCATAAGCTGGAAGTGTAAATACTCTACCTTTTGAAGTAAAATACAATAAATCACTATGATTTTGAGTTGGAATAATTAATTTAATTTCATCATCCTCTTTTGCTCAAGTAGTAACTCATTTTCAACCTCTTCTTTGAGTTCTAAAACTATCAGCCTTTAATCTCTTTATATAACTATTTTTACTAAGCACAACAAATACTTCTTCATTTGGAATTGTATCTTTTGGATTAAATTCACCTATTTTTCAAGCATTAACTTGAGTTCTTCTTTCATCACCAAATTTTTCTCTTATTTCTGATAATTCATCCAATATAATAGCAACAACTCTTTCAGGTTTTACTAAAATATCATTTAAATCCATTATTAAAGCCAATTTTTCAGCCAATTCATTTTCAATTTTTTCTTTTTCAAGTCCTTGTAATCTTCTAAGTTTCATCTCAACTATAGCTTCTGCTTGAATTTGTGAAAGATTAAATCTATTCATCAATTGAATTTCAGCATCATCATAAGCTGCTCTAATTGTTTTGATTACTTCATCAA
>CALMDL010000209.1 GCA_937864995.1 uncultured Candidatus Altimarinota bacterium
ATGCAAAAGTTCACCAAAGTATATCAATAATAGTAAATTTTAAAGAATAATTATTTATAAATGTTAAGTTTGTTAAATCATACATTGCATAACTCATAAATCAAAGTAATGCTCAATAAATAGCTATTTGTCATATGTTGTCATATTTTAGCGTTACAAATGTAACAATCATAGCAGATATGATAATCCATGCTGTTAATCATGCAATTAGATTTATTTTTATGCTTCAGTTTTCTTCTATACTAACTAAATTTCAAAATTCTCTAATTATAAAATCTTTAGTTATATATCATAGCCATATATAATCTAAAATTAATAGAGTAATGAATCATATAAAATAAACTCAAAAAATTTTTATTATTTCCATATTTTTTATTTAAATTCTAAAATACTTTGTTTTTTAATGTAATCTTTATTATATTTTATACTTAATTCTTTTAAATAAATGAATAATTCATTTATTTTTATTTCACTTTTATTATATTTTTCTATTAAAAAATCTAATTTTTCTTTTTCTTCATTATTTAAGTCATTTTTAAAATATCAAAACATATGAGATATTGCATTTATATATTTTCAGATAGTTATTTCTTCTTCTATTATTTTAAAGTATAAGTCTAGATACTCTTTTTTTATAATTTCAAAATTTGTTTTGTTATATTTTGAAATAATATTTCATAATATTTTTTGTTTTTTTGGAGAATAAGCCATAAATAAATACTTATTTATGGCTTGAAATTCTATTAATTCAGTTATATTTTTGAAATTTATTTCCATAATTTAATTCTAGTTTGTGCTAAAATCCAAATAATTATTACTATTATCATAGAAGGATATATTTTCATAGGTGAGTATTCTGCTGCTATTATTCATCAACAAATAAAATAGAAATAACTACTTCTTTGGATTCTTTTCCACCAAATTCAAAGATTTTTTTGAGAAAAATTATTTGAAGTTATAAGTAAAATGATAGCTGTTACTTCACTTATTCTAGATATTAGTGGATAATATATTCACCATTTTATACTTGAAAAATAACTTGTAAATTTTGAGAAATCTAAAATTATAGGTCATATTAGATTTACTACAATTATACTTGAAGATAATATTCAAAATGCTTTTCTTAAACTTACAAGTTTATTTAAAAATC
>CALMDL010000210.1 GCA_937864995.1 uncultured Candidatus Altimarinota bacterium
TTTTTATAAAACCACATAGGACTTATTTAAGAAAAAGGACTATATGATTTTTTTATCAGAAAATACAAGAATTAAATCATAGATTAAATGAAAACAATAATAAAATTGATATTAAGTTAAAATTAGATTTTATTTCAATTATAAACTCTTATTTATGAATGTTTAAAAGTTATAAATCATATAAAATGAGGAAAAAGATACTTTTAAATAATGTTTCACCTTATTTTTGGAATTATTTTTATATATCAAATAATTATACTTTAATAAAAATAAAAAATAGCTACATATGAAAACTTACCAGTATACAAGACTAGTTATGATTTACTTATTTTAACTTTTCAGATAATAAAAGAATTTACAAGAGAATATAAATATAGTTTAGGTGATACTATGAAAAAAGAAGTTATAAACTTAATATCAAATATTTATAAAGCTAATTGTAAAATTGATAAATCTAAAAATATATCAACTGCAAGAGAAAAAATAGAGTTATTAAGGCTTTATTTTAGATTAAGTAGAGATTTAAAAATTATAAATATAAATAAATATATTGAAGTTAATATTTTGATAGAAAGTGTATCAAAACAACTTTTTGCTTGGTGAAAATTAAGTTAAATTTAAAAGAGTAGAGCGTTTTTTATTTCGCTCTACTTTTTAGGGGGCAGTTCATTTGGCAGTTTTTTTATTGAATAATTTCTCAAGAAGATTTATATTTTTTATAACCTGAAACTTTATAAATAAATCATCATTCTAAATTTGGATCTTTTTGAATACTTTCTAAATATCATTTAATTATTTTTCAATTTTTAAACATAATTAAATCTTGTCAGTATATACTACTACTTGCTTTCAATACTTTATCATCAAATTCAGATATATTTATTAAATTACTTTTTATAGAAAAAAAGTTTCTTTATCTATTTTTTTTCATTTTAAATATAAAGCTAGTATAAGTTCCATTCTTATATTTGAGTCTATATTTCAATCAGATAGTAATAATTTTAATT
>CALMDL010000211.1 GCA_937864995.1 uncultured Candidatus Altimarinota bacterium
ATACAAAATATTTAAGATATAAGAAAATATTTAATATAACAAAAATCTTTTGTTTTCAAAAATTAGATAAAAACGTATTAAAAGATTTTTTTTTATATTATAATTACTTCTTTTCTTTAAATAAAAAAAGTAATCTAGATATAAGTTTTAATTATAAAACTAATTTTATAACTAAACTTTTTCTAAAAATTGAGAAATTTAAAAATATTAGTTTTTATTATTTAGAAGAATATAAAAAAGAATATGTTTGAGAAAATTATATTTGAGAAAATAAGAATAATTTAAAAAATAAAATATTTTTTTATAAGTGAATAATAATTAAATCAAATACTCAAGAAGATAACTACATATATAAATGAAAAATAGAATGAATAATTACTGATTTAAAAAATTATGATATAAATAAAAAAAATCAAGTTCTTATAATAGATGACCTTGATTTTAATATATTTGATAAATTAGATAATCTATCTTGAGTAATAGTAAAAAATTGAAATTTGCTATCTCATAATTCTATTGTCTTAAGAGAATATAAAATTGCAAGTATAATAAAATATAAGTGATTCGATAAATTAGAAATATGAAATAATATAATTATTTAATACAATTATATGATAAAAATGATAATTTCCTTCATAAGTTTCAATCTAATCAATATACAATATAATATTTTCATTTATTTAAATAAAATCAACCCTCCAATAATCAATTTTCAATAACACTATATGCTTTGATTTTTGAATCAGTATCATATCAATAAATAACAATAAAATTATCTTTATATAATATCTCTGTTATTTTTATATTAGTAGAATTTATGGTATTTTCAACACAATTAGATATTAATCTAAAAGAAAGTAAATTATAATCTATTTTAATAAAAAAAATATTTAAGGATAATATTAGAATTAATAAAAAAAATCCTATAATTTTTTTAATATATGAAAATAACAAAAATAATAATAAAATTATAAAAAATAAATATTCATATTTATACAAAAATATTTCTTTTGTTAGAAAAAAATGAACAAAATATAAAATAAATACTATTATTAAACAAAAAATATTTATATAAAATAAATATTTTTTAAAATAAAAATAAATAAATGTTAAAAAAGTTAAAACACTAGGTATAATAAATAATAAAATTTCATATCAAAAATATAATCATGGTATAGGTATTGCATAAACAATATTTCATAATGAAAAAAACACTAAAAAAATTAAAACTATTTTTTTCATAAAATTGGGGTTAATATATTAAATCAATAACTTCTAATAAAATTTATATGTAATCATTTACATTC
>CALMDL010000212.1 GCA_937864995.1 uncultured Candidatus Altimarinota bacterium
ACATAGTACTGTTAAAGTAGTTGGTTGATATGCATGAGAAAAAAGAGAAAATCCATCAGATAAACCATCATGAGGTTGAAATTGAGATTGATTAGAGTCTAAACCAGGTGAAGATAGAACACCAACTAATCAACCTGTAACTCCAGCTCCACATCCAGCTGCACCAGGTACAGGAAATACTGAAATCCCAGCATGATGAACAACTTGAGGTTTTTGAGGTTAACAATTAACTTAAAATAGATATGTTAAAAAAAATTATAATATTATTATTAATAACTTTATCATTATATTCTTGTAAAAAAGATGAAAAGAATGATAATATTGACAATTTAAATAATTGAGTTATTATTGATAGTGAAAATAAAGTAGATGAATTATGAATTTGATGAAAATGAGATTCTTCTACATTTGAAGTTAATTGAGGTTTTAATAATTAATTATTTTTTCAGATGAAAAAAATATTCTTATTAGCAATAGTTTCATTATTATTTATAACTGATACTTATGCATTTCAATGTGATCAAACATTTAATTGAAAGCTAAGATATTGATACCAATATACATTTTATGATGATTTTTCTAATACTTGAACACCTAAATGAATTAATTCAGTAGATGTAAATTATATAGAACAACAAGATTATAATGGATCAAGTTCTTTTCCTTCTTTTGCTTGGACACCTTGGATTATATCAAAATGATATATATTAAATTCTGGAGATAGTTGAACAGTTATTAGAGCTAGTTCTACTTATCCTATAAATTATCATCCAACAGCAAGAAATAGTAACAACTTTGTTATTCAATATAAAGCAAAATACTATGAACAAATTAACTGAGTATGGGATATGGCAAATCCAAAATACCATACTGAGTGTAAAAATTATGAAATTACTTGGTGTTGAGATTGAGTTTTAGATTCTGATGAATGAGAAATTTGTGATCCAAATGATCCAAATAAAGCAGGATGGGGAACTTGAGGTTGTAATGTTGCTACTTGTCAACCTATTACTACACCAAATCCACCAACTTGTAATTCATTATGAATGAACCCAACAACATGATCTAGTCCTTTAGCTAGTAATGTTTCATGTCTAGGAACAAATGCAAATAAATATACAATTAATTGTTGAAATGGACAAACAATAGATTGAAGTTCAGGTACATGTAATTATACATGAACAGGAACATTTACATCAACTTGTTATGTAAACGATACAATTACAAGTGTAGCTTGTCAACAAACAGTTACTG
>CALMDL010000213.1 GCA_937864995.1 uncultured Candidatus Altimarinota bacterium
TTTAAAAACTGTATTTTTTTGAGATTTAAGTGGAAATATAATTGCAGAAATTCAAAGAATAAGAAGTATATTTGCTATATTACTACCAAGTATATTTCAGATAGCTAAATCAGTTTTTCAATCTATTGCTGAAAACATATTTACAGCCAATTCTGGAGTACTAGTACCAAAAGCAACTATTGTCAAACCAACAACTATAGGAGCGATTTTAAATTTCAAAGCAATTGAACTTGCTCAAGAAACAAGCAAATCAGCTCATTTTATAAGTATAATAAATCAAATTAAAAATAATATATAAACCATATCAAATTATTAAAAAATATTAAACTCATAATACAAAAAAATATAAATTATCAATACAAAAAATAAAAAATCCTTTTTAAAAAGGATTTTTTATTATAAGCTTCTAGTTTTATATTCCTCTACTATTCTATTTTTAAAATCATTTAATAACTCTACACTTTGTTCTTTTGTTCTATAATTTCTAACTGAAACTGTTTTATTTTGTACTTCTTGTTCTCAAATAACAAGTATATAATTATTGTGCATTTTTTCAGCATTTCTTACTTTTTTATTTAATCAGTCAGTTGAAAAATCAGCACTTGCTCTTATTCAAACAGATCTAAGTTCTTTTAATACACTTTCAGCATACTCATCAAACATAGGTAAAACAGGTAAAATTGTTACTTGTCTTGGAGATAACCAAAGTGGAAATACTCATGCAAAATGTTCAATTAATACTCACATACCTCTCTCTAAACTACCTGAGATAGCTCTATGAATAACTACTGGTCTTTCTTGTTCATTGTTTTCATTTGTAAAACTTAGATTAAATCTATTTGGTAAATTGAAATCACATTGAATTGTTGCAAGTTGCCATTCTCTTCCAATTGCATCTTTAAACATAAAATCAAGTTTTGGTCAGTAAAAAGCAGCTTCTCACTCTACCCTTTTGTATGGTAGATTATTTTCTTTACTTGCCTCTTCCAAAGCTCATTCTGCCAATTGCCAAACTTCTTCTGTACCTAAATATTTACTCTTATCATCTCATCTAACAGACAATGAAACCCAATAATCATCAGTCATTCAAAGAGTTGTATAATATGATTTAATTATATCAGTTATAGATTTAACTTCATCTTTTATTTGTGAAACTCTACAAAAAAGATGACCATCATCTTGAGTAATTGCCCTTACTCTTGTAAGACCAGATAATTGACCAGATTTCTCATCTCTATAAACAGTTGCTGGTTCAAAATATCTAACAGGCATATCTCTGTAAGAGAATTGATTATCAGCGAAAAGTTGCATATGATGAGGACAGTTCATAGGTTTCAAGAAAAATGTTCCTTTACTAGTTCATCCAAAAACTTTAAACATATCTTCTAAATAATGCCCTGCATGCCCAG
>CALMDL010000214.1 GCA_937864995.1 uncultured Candidatus Altimarinota bacterium
TAGAGCTTTTATTTATATCTCATTTTCATCATAAACTCATATTTACAATATCTAACTTGTTTTCAGTTGAATATGATAATGCTTTAGTTACTGCATAACTTGGACAAAATCAACTAGAATTACATATTTTTAATGGTACTAACTCTACATATGGATTTATTCAAATAATTCATTTGTTATTTAAATTTGCTCATATAGTTCAAGCTACATGAGTTCAATGTCATTGATCATCAATTGCATCATTATCATTATTTACAAAATCATATCATTCTAACACTTTTCATTTTAAATCAATATGATTATAATCAATTCAAGTATCTATAACTCAAATTTTAATTTTATAATTACTATTTGAAATAAGTGAGAAGTATGATTCAGTATTGTATGATTTTACTCACCAAGTAGAATCAATATTTTCTCATAAAATAGATTCTATACTAAAAACTTCTGGATTTACAACATCTATTCAAATTAAATTTTCTGGTAATATTCATGATTCTATATTTTCTAAAATCTCCTTTTTAAATATTGAATCATTGTAAATATTTAATTCAAAATAATTTATATTTCAATCATTGTATAAAAAATTAATTTTTAATTTTTCATCAAAAATTTTAAGTTTATTTTTTACTTCAATTTCAGAAAATTTAGTTTTTACTTGTATATTGTAAAAATCTTCATTTTTTAATGAGTCTTGAATTGTTTCAAGTGCTATATCAAGATTTTTTCAATTATTTTTAATTGATTCATCAATATTATCTTCTATATTTTCATATTGAGTAACTCAAGATACAACTTTTAAAACAAGAGATTTTTTAGCATCTAAAACTATCTTATTTATATCTCAAACAGAATTTTCATTTTGAATTTTTTCTTTTGTATAAGAAATAAATTCTATAACTTCCTCTCTTTTTTCAAGAAGTTGAGTATCAATTTCATTATTATTGATTTTATTTCATAATCAATCTATTGTTTTTGTAACAATTTCTCAAACATTTTCAAGTGTATCGATACTAGTTTCCTTTTTATCATTTAATGTATTTTCATAATTTGCATATATATTTTGTACCTGCAAATTTCAAATAATAAAAA
>CALMDL010000215.1 GCA_937864995.1 uncultured Candidatus Altimarinota bacterium
AGTACTACCAGATATACTTACAAATAAAATCTGAGAAAACAATTTTATACTTTTTAGAGAAAATAGATACAAAGATGGTATAATTTGAGCCTTAGATGATTTTGATAAAGCATTTTCTTGAGATACAAGTATTATTTCAAAAGAAAAAGATGATAAAAACCCTGATGATTCTTTAATTATATTAGTTGTTATAGCATTTTTAGCATGATCATTTTTATTTAAACCATTATATTATAAGAAAGAACATAAAAAAATATTTTTATATTTGTTAATTTGATATATAATAACTTTACCAATTGCATATTTATTAATAAAAACTATTAATTTTATAATAATAAATGCTATTTCATGGGTAATTTGAGTGATGTTATGAATATGATGAAAACTATGAAGTTGATGAGGTAAATGATGAAGTTCTTGATGATGATTTGGGTGATTTTGATGATGAGGTTTCGGATGATGATGAAGTTCTGGAAAATGGTAAAATTTTTATTTTAATTTTATAATTTATATATTATGAAAAAAGGTTTAATTATAACTTTGGCTATATTAGCTGTTTTAGGTGTAATATTTTTTTGAAAATACAATTCAATGGTAACTATGGAAGAGTGAGTTAATACTGCTTGGTCACAAGTTGAAAATCAATATCAAAGAAGAATGGATTTGATTCCAAATATAGTAAATACTGTAAAATGAGAAGCAAATTTTGAAAAATCTACTCTTGAGGCTGTAGTACAAGCTCGTGCTAGTGCAACAAAAATGAATGTAAATGTAGCAGATGCAACTGAAATGGCAGAATTTCAAAAAGAACAAACTGGTATTTCTCAAGCATTATCTAGACTTTTGATGGTTACAGAAAATTATCCAAACTTAAAATCAAATCAAGGTTTTGCTGATTTGAGAGTAACTCTTGAATGAACAGAAAATAGGATTTCTACTGAAAGAATGAGATACAATGAAGTAGTACAAGAATTTAATGTATTTGTAAGAAAATTTCCAAATAATATAGCAGCAAGTATATTTTGATTTGAAAAGAAATCATTATTTGAAAGCCAAGAATGAGCTGAAACTGCACCAACTGTAAGTTTTGAATAATAAAAAAGACTAATTTTAAATTAGTCTTTTTTTGTAGATAAATCATTTGCAAAATCTCTAATAAAACTTAAATCTAGATATCAACTAAATTTTCTTTTATCAAAAGGGTTATCAAAAGAAGTAATTATAAATGAAAGATAGATATACAAAAATGAAAATAAAAATAACATTATTGATTCTTCTATTCTTCATATCAAGTCTACTTCTGTAACAGGCATATTCAATAATAACAATATAACTATAACTATAAAACTAATAAAGTTTTTAAGTTTATGAATAATCCTAGGCAATGATTCTTTTTCTTTAATTTGAACTACTCTTATAAAACTTTTTTTAAGTATACTTAATTCTTGTTTCATTCTAATTATATGATTTGCTGTAATTCAAGCCTTTTCTCAAGTTAAACTTAAATAATTTAACTTTTCAAAACTATTTAAAAAATCACTTTTTTTGTCATCTGCTATATAATAAAAAAAGTTATTAAGCATATTACTAAATTCTAAATTAAATGAATCTAAATCATATTCATCTTTTAATAATTTAAAATATTTAGCATCTGTCTTTATATTTCAAAGTGTAGATTCTATATCTACTAAAAGCCTTTCACTTTCTTTGTATTCAGCTATAGAAGGAGAAAGTATAAATCAATAGATAAATATAACTGATGATAAAATAGTACCATAAATAGAAATAGGCTCTATAAATTGATATTGTTCTGGTATATAAAACTTAAGTAATACTATAAGCAAAGCCAATATAAATGTAGTTAAAAATATCTCGATTGCAAAAAACTTCTTTATTTTTTTCTTCATAAAATTGTATAATCTAAAATAATGTATTGATTATATGATAAAAATTT
>CALMDL010000216.1 GCA_937864995.1 uncultured Candidatus Altimarinota bacterium
AATTGAATTTCAGCATCATCATAAGCTGCTCTAATTGTTTTGATTACTTCATCAATATTATCTAATGCTATTTTTAATCATTCTAAAATATGAGCTCTTGCTTCAGCAATTTTTAATTCATAAATTGTTCTTCTAGTAACAACTTCTTTTCTATGTTCAATAAAAGCAACTAAAAAGTCTTTTAAATTATATAATCTTGGTTGTCTTCATCTTTCTCAAAGAGAAATCATATTAAAACCAAAACTAGTTTGAAGTGGTGTTAATTTGTATAATTGATTCAATATTTTTTTAGGAAATGCATCCTTTTTTATTTCAATTATTATTCTAACACTATCTTTATTTGATTCATCTCTTAAATCAGAAATACCAACTATTTTTTTATCTCTTACTAAATCAGCAATTTTTTCTACAAAACTAGATTTGTTAAGACCATAAGGTATTTCACTTATATTTATAACACTTCTTCATTTTTTGTTTTCTTCTATTTTTGCAACTCATCTAACTGGAATAGAACCTCTACCTGTAGAATATGCTGTTAAAATAGCTTCTCTATCGTAAATAATTCATCCTGTTGGGAAATCAGGACCAGTAACATATTGCATTAAATCTTCAACAGTTATTTCTTCTACATCATTACTTTTTAAAAGAAATTCAATAGCATTTAATAATTCTGTTAAATTATGTGGAGGAATATTTGTAGCCATACCTACTGCAATACCCATTACTCAGTTCATAAGTAAGTTAGGGATTCTAGTTGGCATAACTGATGGTTCTTGTTTTGTAGTATCAAAATTATCTCTAAAGTCAACAGTTTCTTTTTCTATATCAGCAAGCATATATTCAGCTAATTTAGTCATTTTAGCTTCAGTATATCTATAAGCTGCTGCACTATCTCAATCCATAGAACCAAAGTTACCTTGACCATGAACCAAAGGATATCTAAGTGAAAAATCTTGAGTCATTCTTACCATAGCTTCATAAACAGAAATATCACCATGAGGATGATAATTTCAAAGTACATGTCAGACAACCGTTGCAGATTTTCTAAATTTAGCACTAGATTTTAATCATTGTTCATGCATAGAAAAAAGTATTCTTCTATGTACTGGTTTGAATCAATCTCTTATATCTGGAAGCGCTCTTGATACTATAACACTCATAGCATAATCCAAATAACAAGTTTCCATTTCAGTTTTAATACTTCTATTAGTATCTCATTCATAAACAATAGAAGTTGGAATATCAAGTCAAGTTTGTGTTTCTTGACTTGCATTATTTTCTGCATCTAAATCTAAATTTAGGTCTTCTTTTTCTGACATATTTTTACTTTATTTTAAGCCATAAAATATACTTAAAGTATACTTTTTTTTATGATTAAATCAAGAGAAAAATCATTTTTTTAAAGCAAACTTTACAAAAAAAATTAAAAGCTTAAAATAAAAAAAATATATCTTAAAAAAATACTTATGAAAGCGATAATTTTAGCAGCATGAGAAGGTAGTAGACTAAGACCTCTGACAAATACAATACCTAAACCAATGATAAAAATATTTTGAAAACCTATTATAGAACATAATTTAGAACATATTTATAAATATGTAAATGAAATAATAATAGTTGTAAAATATAAAGCAGAAATAATTGAAAATTATTTTTGAAACAATTTTAAATGAGTGCCTGTAACATATCACTTACAAAATGATGAAAAATGAACTTGAGCAGCTATTAAATGAATAAAATCTGATTTTGACTTAATAATCTTAAACTGAGACTCAATTTTTAATAAAAATGATTTAAAAGAAATTTTAGAATACAAATGATATTGAGCTTTGGTAAAACAAGTACCTAATCCTGAAATATATGGTATTTTTAAAGTTGATAATGAAAATAACGTAAGAGAAATTATTGAAAAACCTGAAACATTTATTTGAAATTTAGCAAATTTATGAGTTTATAAATTTAATTCTAGTATTTTAGATATAGTAGAAAATATTCCCCTTTCAAAAAGATGAGAATATGAAATAACAGATGCTATAAATGAATTTGCAAACAGATATCCTTTAAAAGCAATAGAAATTAAAAAAGAATTTATTGATGTAGGATATCCATGGGATATATTAAAAGCAAACTCATTTTTTCTTGATAAATTAAAAGAATCTGAAATAAAATGAAAAATAGAAGATTGAGTTGTTATTAAATGAAAAATTATATTAGAATCAGGAGCTATAATTAAAAGTTGAACATATATAGAATGAAATGCTTATATATGAAAAAACTCTGAGATATGACCAAATGCACATTTAAGATGAAATGTTGTAATTTGAAATAATAGTTGCATATGACATACAGAAGTAAAAGAAGTCTCAATATGAGAAAATACAAAAGCAAAACACTTTTGATATATATGATCATCTGTTATATGAAACAATGTTAATATTGCTGCATGATTTATATCTATGGATCGGAGACATGATAATTCAAATATAAAAGTTCTGGTAAAATGAAAATTAATTGATAGTACATTAAGAAAGCTTTGATGTGTAATATGAGATAATGTTAGAACTTGAGTTAATACATTGGTATACCCTTGAAGAATGATTGAAAACGATGCATTTACAATGCCATGAGAAATAATCAAATAAAAAAGATATGCATTGCATATCTTTTTTATTTGATTGTAAAACTAATTCCATAAAGAAATTTAATCAAGTTGCACCAATTAATTGGTGTACTTTTGGTTTAAGGCTATTATCCATTTTTTCACTTGAATTAAAGTAAATTATTACTTTAACATATATTTTACATATTTATTATAAAAATAAAATAAAAAAAGTCAATATTAAATATTGACTTTTTTATATTTTATATAACTGAAATGAAAGTATCAACAAATTTTCTACCATCAAATCTTGTTCTTTTCTTTTCTGTAAAAGTGATTACTCCATCTTTTACTGCAAAAAGTGTAAAATCATGTCCTTGAGAAACACCTTCTCCTGGCCAAAATTTATTACCTTTTTGTCTAACAATAATGTTTCCAGATACAACTTGTTGTCCACCAAATAGTTTTACACCAAGTCTTTTAGCATTACTGTCTCTACCATTACTGGTAGCTCATTGAGCTTTCTTGTGAGCCATTTTTAGTTAAATTATGAATTAAATAAAATATTATACTATCTGTTTGCAAATCTAGCAAAAGCTTTATTAGCTTCAGCCATTTTGTAAACTTCTAATTTTTTCTTATAAGCAGTACCAGTTTCATTAGCAGCTTCTATTAATTCATTAGCTAAAAATTTAGCAAAAGAAGCACCTTTTTTACTTCTAGCAGAATCTATAATCCATTTTGAAGCTAAAAATAATTGTCTTTTTGGTTTAACTTCTTGAGGAACTTGGTAAATAGAACCTCAAACTCTTTTTGGTCTAACTTCAATTTTAGGAATAATATTTTCTAAAGCTTTATCAAAAATTGCTTTAGGACTTTTTTGTCATTTAGCTTTAATTTCTTCAAAAGTATCATCCATAATTTTCATAGCAACGCTTTTTTTACCATCTAACATTACATAGTTAGTAAATTTATCAAACATTGACATTTGTTCATTTGGTTTCATTGTTTTATAACAATTAATAAATAATATAAATAAAATGTTTAATTTTTCAGTAATTGTTAAACTTACTCCATTTTATTTAATAAATAAGGTTTTTATTTTTTTGGTCTTTTAGCACCATATAATGATCTACCTTGTTTTCTATTTTTTACTCATTCAGAGTCAAGTAAACCTCTAACGATATGATATCTTACTCATGGTAAATCTTTTACTCTTCAACCTCTAATAGCAACTACAGAGTGTTCTTGAAGATTATGTCATTCACCTCAGATGTAAGCATTTACTTCATATCAATTAGTTAATCTAACTCTAGCAACTTTTCTAAGAGCTGAGTTAGGTTTTTTTGGAGTCATTGTAGTTACTTTAACACAAACTCCTCTTTTTTGAGGACATCCTCCATCAATCTCAACAGTTGTTTTTCTAATAGAGTTTCTAATCACTTGTAAAGCAGGTGATTTACTTTTAGAAGCTGGAGATTTTCTTTTTCTTTTAATTAATTGATTTATAGTAGGCATTTCTACAATATTTATAAATTAAATATATTTTGTCATTACCCGATCTAAGTCAGATAATAATTTATTAATTCACTTTATTAGCTGATTAAATCAGATAATGAACAAAGATAGAAAACTATCTTTTTGACCAAGATGGAGATTTTCTCGCTTTCTTTTGTCCTGGTTTTTTTCTTTCAACTTTTCTAGCATCTCTAGTTAAAAATCCAGCAGCTTTAAGAATTTTTTTAAATCCTTCATTTTTTTCAGCTAAATTTCTAGATAATCCTAATTTTATTGCATCAGCTTGTGCTGAAATTCATGAACCAGTAATCTCAACTTCAAAATAAAACTCATCTTTAGCTTTACAAGCTTTTAATGGAGCATATACAACATCAAACAAATCTGTTCTAGTTATATATTCTGAAGTTTTTTTACCATTTATCATATCTTCCCCCTTCCCCTCAAATAATTTTACTTGAGCAGAAGCAGTTTTTCTTTTTCAAATGTTATAAGTATATTTATTTGCCATAAATAATTTTAATTATTTTATAAGTTCAGGTTTTTGAGCAACATAAGTATGTTCATCTCAAGTAAATAATTTTAATCTAGATAACATGTCTTTTCTTAATTTATTTTTAGGAAGCATTCCATAAACAGCTAATTCTAAAGCTCTTAATGGTTTTTTTTCTAATAAATTTTCTAAAGAAATTTCTTTAAGACCACCTAAGTAACCTGTATGGCTATAATAAATTTTGTCTGATAATTTTTTACCAGTTACACTAAATTTATCACAGTTAGTTACTATAACGTAATCTCCATTATCTAAGTGAGGTGCAAATGATGCTTTGTTTTTCCCTTTTAAGATTACAGCAATTTTTGTTGCTAATCTACCAAGAGTTTGTTCTTTTGCATCAATTATATACCATTTTCTTTCATCACCTTTTAATTGTGTTGGAGTAATAGTTTTCATTTTCTATTTAGACTTAAGTAAATATTAAACTAATTCTAATTTAACTAATTTAGCAGCATCACCATCTCTATATTTAACAGTAGTAGCTCTAGTAAAACCAGAAGTTTTGTTTCCTTTATATTTTGGAGCAACATTTTTAAATAATTCTAATGATGCTTCTTTTGTGTATAGATATTTCATTACATATCTAATTGCGTTCATTTCATCTTTTGTATTAACTACATTTATTAATTTATCAACCATCGGAGTGATTAATGCAACTTTTTTTTCTGTAGTTTGTATAGATTTATGTAAGAAAAAAGATGTTAATAAGTTTCTTTCCATAGCATCTCTATGTGCAAAACTTTTATTATTGAACTTTAAGTTTTTTCTAACTCTATGTCTCATTTGTATATAAAATTATAAATTAGATATATTAGTCATCACCTAAAAGCTTTAAACCTCTCTCAGCAAGAGATGATCTAATTTCTGTCATTGCTTTCTTACCAAATCATTTGATTGAAGAAAGTTTTGTTTCAGTGCATTTAGTTAGCTTTTCAATTGAAAGTATATCTCAATTAATTAAAGCGTTTAATGTTCTAGGAGATAATCACATAATTTCAATTGGAGTATAAGTTTCCTTTTCTAACTCTTCTTGAACTTCTTCTTTTTCTCTAGAGATTAATTCTTTTACATTAGAAATGAATTGTCATTCTACTTGTAAAGATTCTTCATTAAATATTGAAAAATAAGAATTTAACATATCTCAAGAAAATTTTAATGCATTTACTGGAGATATTGATCAATCAGTAGTTATAGTCATTTCCAAAGAATCTAAGTTAATCATTTCTCAAAATCTAGCTTTTTCTATATTATATTTTACATTTAATACAGGTGAAAAGTTAGTATCAAGTAATAACACTTCAACATCTTCTTCTTTTTCTAATAATTCTTCTTGAGTTAAGTATCAAACTCATTTTTCGATTCTTATATCAATATCTAATTCTAAACCATCTTGATCGATTTCTGTAATATATAAATCTTTGTTGATTATTTCTATTCAAGCACTAGTTTTAATATCAGCAGCTGTAACTTTTCAAGATTTTGTTTTGTTTAATTTTAACCATTCAACTCAAATATCGCTTTTCGCTAACACCAATCATTTAAGATTTAACATTATATCAATAATTGAATCTTTAACTCAAGGCAATGTTGAATACTCATGATTAACTCCTTTTACTTTTATTCAAGTTACTTTAGTTCAAGGAATTGAAGATAAAAGTATTCTTCTAAGAGAATTCCCTAAAGTTACACCATACCCCTTTGGTAACGGTCCTACAATGAAAGAAGAAGTAGAATTATCTAAATCTTTTTGAGTAATTTTAGGAACACCTATTGTATTATGAATAATGTGCATATTTTAAATTGATTACAAAAATAACATAAATTACCATTTATTATTTTGAGTAAAACTCAACTATTTTTTGGATATCAATTATTTGGTCGAAATCTTCTTTTCCTGGTAATGCCAATATAGTTATTGTTAATTTTTTAGAATCAACATCAATCCATTTACAAGCAGTTACTTTACCTTTATTAGCTTTAGAAAATTCTTCTAATTCTTCTAATAATGATTTATATAAAGCAGATTCTTTCAATTTATCTCTTAATGCAATTACATCTCATACTTTTACAGCAATTGATGGAACATCAACTTTAACACCATTTAAAGTAAAATGTGCGTGGCTTACAAATTGTCTAGATTGAATTCTAGTTCTAGCAAAATTTGCTCTGTAAACTACATTATCAAGTCTTAATTCTAAGAATTGTAACATTTTATTTCAAGTAGTTCCTACACCATTTGAGTTTTGAGCTTTTTTAAAATAAGAAGCGAATTGTTTTTCAGATAGTCAAAACATTCTTTTTGCCATTTGTTTTTTTCTCAATTGAGTACCAAACTCACTTGCTTTTCTACTTCTTAGAGGAGCTCTTTTCGAGTCAGTTAAATCGTATTTTTCAGTACCAAATAGATTTACACCTTCTCTTCTACAAAGTTTTTTCTTTGGTCAAGTATACCTCATAATTAAATTTAAAATTTAAAATTTAAAAAATTGTTTTTTATTTCTTTTATAAATTGTAAGAATTATAATTTTCTTACTTTTTTCTTTCTACATCCATTGTGTGGAACTGGAGTGATATCAAAAATTGCTTTTAAATCAACCCCACCAGAGATTAAACCTCTAATAGCTTGTTCTCTACCAATACCAATTCATTTAACATAAACATCAACTGACTCTATTGAGTGAAGAGTTTTTGCTTTTGAAATAGCTTGTTCTGCTACAACTTGTGCAGCATATGGAGTAGCCTCTCTAGCACCTTTAAAACCAGCAGATCATCCAGATGACCAAGTTAAAACACTACCTTTTTCATCAGTAATACTAACAATAGTATTATTAAATGTAGCATTTATATGAGCTTGTCCATGAGGTATTATTTGTCTAGTTTTTTTACTTTTTTTAATAGTAGTTTTAGCCATAATATAAATTAAATTTTTAAATATTATTCATAGTTAAAGAAAAAATATTATTTCTTTTTACCAGCGATAGCTGTTGCCTTACCTTTTCTAGTTCTAGCATTAGTTTTTGTACTTTGACCTCTAACTGGAAGTCTTTTTCTATGTCTTTGACCTCTATAACAATTAATTTCTTGTAATCTTTTAATATTACCAGCAATTAATCTTCTAAGATCTCATTCTACAACATGATTTTCTTTTATTTCATCTCTGATTTTATCTAAATCAGCTTCAGAAATAGTTTCAATTTTAGTTGTTTTTTCAATTCAAACTTTGTTAAGAATTTCATTTGAAGCAGTTCTACCTATACCATAGATATAAGTAAGTGCTATCTCAACATGTTTACCATTTGGTAAATTTACTCAAGCAATTCTTGCCATATTCTTTGTTATATAATTAAATATAAAATAGTTTGTTACAATATTTGATTATTATCATTGTCTTTGTTTGTGTTTTGGATCAACACTACAAATAACTCTGACAACTCATTTTCTTCTAACAACTTTACATTTGTCGCAAATTGGTTTTACAGATGGTCTTACTTTCATAACCAAAATAAGTAATCAATTAAAATATTCTGTTTTTGATAAAATACAGAAAAAAACTATTTTTGCCTAAAAACTATCCTTCATTTAGTCAAATCATATGGAGACAACTCAACCAAAACCTTATCTCATTCGATAAGCTTTATAAAGTTATTTCTCATCTTTCAACTAAGGTATCATTGGATAATTGTTCATCAAAACTCTTCTGGTAATTGAATATCAAATACCAGACCAGGTAGAGCCTTAATTATAGTTCATTCTACCTCGATTTTATCTTCTTTGTTTGACATGAGTAAGTCAATAAAATAACAAAAATGTGCCAGCATTCTATACAAAAAAGAACTAAATGCAAATCTTTTTTTTATTTTTTGCATTTAGTTACATTTAACTTGACTATTAAGCTATTTAATAGTTAAAAATATTATTTAATTGTTGTTTCTACTATCTTATTATCAATTATCCTATCATTTATTATATCTTTTATTTTATTTAATAATAAAGGGTATTTTTTTGCCAATTCTTTAATTGAAAATGATAATATTGTAATCATAGATGAATCCTCTAATGAAATTGCAGTTGCCATTCTTTTATTTGTATCTCAAAATAATGCCATTTCTCAAAGTAATTCTTCAGCAAGAACATTTCACAAAACAACTTCTTTTCAACTTATAACCTTTCTTATTTCAAAACTACCTTTTTTAAGAATATACATAGCATTAGCCTCATCTCCTTCTTTAAAAAGAATCTCTCATTTTTT
>CALMDL010000217.1 GCA_937864995.1 uncultured Candidatus Altimarinota bacterium
AATAGGTAGTGCATTATATAACTAAAACTAAAATATGAACAAAAAAGAATTAGTATCTTATTTAGATGAATATTTAAAAATATCTGATTTTAAAGATACATCTAAAAATGGTTTACAAGTTGATAGTGAAAAAGTAGATATCAAAAAGATATGATATGCAGTTGATGCTAATACTTATATTTTTGATAAAGCAAAAGAAGAATGAGTTGATATGGTTTTAACACATCATGGTATATTTTGGTGATTTGAACAAGCTCTTATTGGTATACCATATGAAAGAGCTAAAAAACTTATTAAAAATGATATTTCTCTTTATTCTTGTCATTTGCCTCTTGATGCACATAGGGAAGTATGAAACAATATAGGTTTAACTCATGCTTTTATAAATATGTTTTGATTACAAGAATGAGAATATGAAATACAAGATTTTTGAATGTATCATTGAGTAAGTATTTGATATGGAATTAGATTTAAACATAAAGTTCATATTTCAAATTTGGTAACTCCATATGCAGAAATGATGCAATTAACAAAGAGACTTTTTAATTTTTGAAAAAAAGAATATATAACTAGTGTTGCATTTGTTTCATGATGAGCATTGAGTAATGTTAAAGAAGCATTTGAAAAAGGTTATGATGTTTTTGTTACATGAGAATGAGCACATTATGAAATGACTTTTGCAAAAGAATTATGACAAAGTATTTTGATTTGAGGTCATTATGAAACAGAAAAAATATGACCAAAATTACTTGCATATCACCTAAGAGATAAATTTGGAATAGAAATAGTCTATTTAGATGAAAAATATTAAAAAAGATTAACTTTTAAGTTAATCTTTTTTTATATGTTTTTCCAAGATTTAAATTCTCATTTTCACGAAATAACAAGATATAAGTGATAAGGAGTTTTTATAATTCATGCTCAAATTTGATATAATGCATCTATTATTGAAATAATAGAATTAGCTGTTCATAAACTAAATCATAAAATATGTTCATGCATATATTTTGGATTTTTAGCTCTATCAATAAGCTTTTTAGGTAGATAATTTTCTAAATTATTTTTTATATCATCAATATTTACAATTTTTTCTATATCATCTTTTAAAATTTTAATTTCTATTTTGGAAGCATTTTCTATTATTTCCTGAGCTCATTTTAATATTAAAAATAATTTTTCTAATTCATTATTATTAAGCTTGTTTAAAGTTTCACTTCATTTTTCTTTTATTTCATCTTTTAAGTCTGAAATTCACTCTAAAGTTTTGTTTCTAATAAGTGATAATGCTTCTTTTTTTTGAATATTAAATTTTCTTGAAATCTCATTTGCAAGATTTTCAAGCATTATTTTTTGGCTTATTTCTTCTTTTTCTTTTAATATTCAAGCATTATTTTTTTCCATATTTTTAAATTAATCAGTATTTTTTGGAATTTGTCCTAAAAAGTATTTAGTTGTTTCACTATATTCATTATTTCTATCTAAACTTATAGCTTTTTTAAATGTTTTTTCTGCTTCACTATAATTTTGTTTTTTTAACTCAAAGATTCATTTTACCATTATAATCATAGGACTATCTTTATTTATTTCAAGTGCTTTCTTAATATTATTTTCTATTACATTTAATTGAAAATCAGTTAAATTTTCTTTTTGTAACATTATCCAAGAATTATATCCATAAAATAATTCAGAATCTTTGTATTTTAATTTTGCTATATCACTATATTTTAAAGCAGTTTCAAAATCATCATTTATTATGTGATAGTAAATTGCTAAATTATAATCATTTATATTTAATTCTTTGTCTTTTGAGTCAATTAATTCTTTAAAAGTTGAAAGCATTTTTTCAGTATTATTAAGTTCATAATATATAAATATTAATCTTCTTCTAATATCATTTAAATCTTTGTATCATACTTTTATTGCTTTATTATAGTGAATAACACTAAGCAATTTTTCATTTAATTTTTCATATACTCTAGCTAAAAAATAACTAGCTTCAGCATCTGTAGATTCTGCTTTGTTATATTCTATCAAAAAATCTTTAGCATCTTTATACATTCATAATTCATATGCACTTTTAGCGGCTATTTTTAAAATTGGTTTATAATTTTGATTTTGACTTAAAATAGTTTTTGATGTTTCAAGTGCAATAAAATAACTTCAATTTTGATAAAATGCTCATGTAACAAGAGCAGCTTTATATGTTAAATCATCAATTTGAAAGTTATAATAATTTGTAAATGCATTTTCTACATTTTGAATGTAAGCTGAATTTTGAGAAACTCAAGTTCATGTTTGAGATGTATTTTTTTGTTTATCAAAATATTCTTGAAATCCTAATCTACATTTTGAAAAATCATTTATACAAATAAGTGAGTTTTTATAATAAAAATTTTCTTCTTTTGATAATTGTAAACTATCAATTTCCTTATTTAGATTTTCTAAACTTCAAGTTCAATTATAATTAGAATTTATTAAACTTAGGACAGCTTTTGTTTTATCTAAATTTTGGTATGTTTTTATGTTTTTATAATAATTGTAAGCATCACCATATTTATTTAATTCATAGTATATATTTCATATTTTTAAATTTACTTCTCTATCAGTAGGAACTTCTTTATATACTTTTAAATATTGATTTAGTGCTGTTGTATATTCCATATTTTCAAAATACATATCCGCTTTTGTAATCAATCATTTTAGAGATATTTTTTTCTTTAGAACTTCAAGTCTTTCATTTGCTTTATTTATTCATTCTTTTCAATTTAGCTCATCAGGAGAATACTCTTCATTTAATAATTCGTTATATTTTTTTTCTTTTCATTCCATATAATTGTATCAATATGTTGCTATTCATCATACAAATATAAGTCCTACTATGACTATAATTATTCTACTTTTCATTTTTATTTTGTTATTAATATTTATCAAATTTTATGTTTTAGGCCCTTTTTGTAAAGAAAATTTAAATTATTTGTATTTACAAAGAAATAAATTAGATTAAACTAGAAAAAATAATTTATTAATTTATAAAAAATCGTGTTAAAAAAAATCGCAAGTAATACTTTTTCTCAAATTTTATCAAAAGTTGTAACAGCCATAATTGCCATATTTTTAATAAGTATTTTAACTAATTATCTATCAGTTGAAATGTACTGACTTTATTCAAAAATTTATAATTATACTTGAATTTTTGTTTTTTTAGCAGATCTATGACTTTATGCTATTTCAATTAGAGAAATATCAAATAATAAGGAAAATTCAAGTAAAATAGTTTGAAATGTAATGACTCTCAGGCTTATTTTATGAATAATTATATTGTTTTTTTCTACTTTGCTTGCTTTTTTCTTACCTTGATATAATTCAAGTTTAGCTATTTTATCAATAATTATTGCTTCACTTTTTACTATATTGCAATTGATAAATTCTTCAATTCTTTCATTAATGCAGGCAAATATGAAAATTGAATTTTCAGCTATTAGTTTAATTATTGCAAAAATTGCAAATGTTTTTTTAATAGCATTTATTGCATATTTTTTGTACCCAAAAGAATTTATACAAGATTCAAATTATTTTTCACCTTTTTTATTTATAATTTGAGCATGAGTTATTTCTGTATTTATAAATACTTTACTTAATTATTTTTATGCTAAAAAAATAACTTCTATCAGATTTGAATTTGATTATGAATATATAAAACATCTTTTTAAAATATCACTTCCATATTGAGTAGCACTTTTTTTAAGTGTTGTTTATTTCAAAGTTGATGTTATTTTATTATCTCTTTTAGAATGACCAAAATTATGAGATTTAAGTATAGCTTTATATAGTTTACCAATGAAAATAGTTGAAGTTTTAATGGTAATTTGATGATTTTATATGACTTCACTTTTACCAAGTTTAAGTTCATGATTTAAAGAAAATGACCATAATAAATTAATACACTTAACTGATATTTCATTTAAAATTTTATTTGCTTTTGCCTCTATTTTATTTGTATGGTGAGTTTTATTTAGAGATTATATTATTAGAATAATTGCAAATGAAGATTATATAACAACAACTCATATTTATAATTCTAGTGATGCATTTTTGATAGTTTTTTTTGTTATACTTTTTTATTTTTTATCACTTGTTTTTATATATGTTTTGGTTGCTGCTGAAAAACAATCAAAACTTTTGAAAATTAATATTTTTATAACTATTTTTAATATAGTTTGAAATATACTTTTGATTCCAAAATATAGTTTCATGTGAGCTTGAATTACTACACTTTTATCTCAAGTTTTGTTGTTTATTTTTTGATATTATCATACAAAGAAACTTATTAATTTTAAATTTCCTATTTTTTTTATAATTAGAGTTATATTATCATCAATAATTATATTTTGATTTTGATATTATTTGATATCTTATTTTTCAAGATGATTATATTTTGATTTTATAGTATATTCTTTGATTATTTCCTTTATATTCATGTTTTATTACTTTTTTGAGTTTAAAAAAATATATAAAAAATAAAACATTGTTTTTTTCAAAAAAACTTGCATAAATAAAAAAAAATTTTAGACTTTGGTTCTAAAATTATTTTTTTTATAAAAAATTATGGAAGCAGTAAGCTTTTTAACTCAAACTTTATCTTTATTAACTTTGTTAATAATTAGTTCATTTACTTATATTTTAAGTAAAAAAATAAATTTTCCTTATACTGTATTATTGGTATTTATTGGACTTTTATTAATCCCAATATCAAAAATAGAATTATTATCATTTATAAATGATTTTACACTAACTCCAGATTTATTATTTTTTGTATTATTGCCAGTTTTACTTTTTGAAGCTGCATATAATATGAGTTATAGACAATTAATTATTAATTGGAAAACAATAACTTCATTATCAGTTTTTTGATTAATAATTTCTTGATTTTTAATTGCATTTGCATTATTCTTTTTATTTCCATTTGTTTGATTACAAATCCCATTTTTAGTTTGTTTATTGTTTTGAGTATTGATTTCTGCCACAGATCCAGTAGCAGTATTATCTATATTTAAATCTCTTTGAGCACCAAGAAGACTTACTATTCTTTTTGAATGAGAAAGTTTATTCAATGATGGTACTGCAGTTGCAATGTTTCTAGTAGTTTTAGGACTAATTCTAGAATGATGAGATATTACAAGCTCTACTTTTGTAGAATGAACTCTTAAATTTATTTCAATGGTTTGATGATGAATAATATTTTGAGGATTTACTTGAGTATTATTTAGTAAAGCTATTTGATATATAAAAAATAATGAAGAAGCTGAAATAGTTTTAACTATGCTTTTAGCACATATTACTTTTATATTTGCTGAAATGATAACTCATCATTTTCCATTTTTACCTATATCTTGAGTT
>CALMDL010000218.1 GCA_937864995.1 uncultured Candidatus Altimarinota bacterium
AGAACATATAAAGTATAAACATAATGTATATAGAGTTTTTTAAAACTATTTAAATATAAATTCATACTTTCTGTATCCCATTTTTGTCATGCTGCTAATCGAAATCTTAATAGATATGGATTGAGTTCGAAAAGATATAAAAGATTTGAATCAAAAAAACGAACAGTTTCTAATGAAATTGTCATAGTTATGGAAACTCAACTTCTTCAAAGATATTTTTTTGCTAATAGAAAGTTTTGAAAAATTTTCTTTGAAATAAATGAATTTTCTGCATGAATACGATTTGTATTCATTGTTTCAAAATTTCAATCAAGACTAAAAGCAACTTCAATTTTTGCTCCTGTTGTCTGCATTCATTGAAGTATCTTTTCGTCAACAAGAACTCAGTTTGTTGTAATATAAAAGCTGAAATTTGAATGTTTTACGTTATCATGTAAGTACTGAATTGTTTGGAGTAACAAATCCTTATAAAGGAACGGTTCTCATCATAAAATTCAAATCTGTATTTTATTTGAGTTAATGAAAGTATTCAAAAAAGAAACAATATCCTCCAAAGTTGTAAGATTTATTTTATATCATGCATCTTTCGGAACAAAACAATAACTACACCTAAAATTACAATCATATGTAGGAATAAGATACAGCATAAAATCCTGCTTTTCTGTCAATTGAATATCTTTTTGTGTAAACATTTTTATTTTTTATAAAAAAAATCTTGTATTATTTGAGTATTAATATTTTTTTCACTATATGAATAACAACTGTTGAGAAATCAATCTATTGAGTTAGTAAGTTGGTGTTTATAAAAAAATACAATTATGATTGCATCTTCATTCATTTGATATTTCGTGATTTCATACATTTTTTTTCTAAAATTAAATATATCATTTTTGTTGTATAATTCTATGAGATCTTTTTCTGAATCAATTAAATTATTTAAGCTCTCTCTCAATACATCATTTGTATCTGTTCATACTATTTTTTCATTATTGAGATATTTTTCAACATACTCAGAATAATCTCAAAAAATATCCAGTGATTGTTTTATATTTCAAGACCTATA
>CALMDL010000219.1 GCA_937864995.1 uncultured Candidatus Altimarinota bacterium
ATTTTGTAAGTTATAAAAATGAGATTTTAGAGCTAAAAAATGAAATAGAAAAATGTGATAAAGAAATAGATGAAATGGTTTTTGATTTGTATGAGTTGAGTGAGGAGGAGAGAAGAGTGGTTAAGTGAGTTTAGATTTTAAATATAAGAAATGATAAAAAAATTAGAAGAAATTAAATTAAAAGTAAATAATATAAATAATAGTAATATTGAAATTATCAAAGATGAAGTAGATACTTTTATTTCTACTTATATAAAAAATTCTGAAAAAAAAGACATTTATAAAAAAGAATTAAAATCATTGTATTTTGGTGCTTCTGTTTATGTTATTGAAGATGATTATTTTAATCCTTGATGAAGAGAAAAAAATAGGCAATCAGAAATTAATTGATTTATTAAATGAAGGCAAAAATTTTTAAATTTAATTAAAAAAATAGAAAATTTTTTAGAAAGTGAAATTAATATTGAAGAAAAAAAAGATATTAAATCTAATATCAATATTTGAACTCTAAATAATCATTGAAGTTTTTCTTTTGAAAATAATTGAATTCAAAATAATCAAAATGTAAATAATCAAATTGACGAAATTATAAAAATTTTAGATAAAAAAAATATTGAAAATAAAGAAGAAATAAAAAAAATATTAAATGAATTTCAACAAACACAGGATAAAAGCAAGTTAGTTGATGTATTCTCAATTTTATGAAATTGAGCAAGTATTAATAGTATGATAATTGCTTTAAGTAGTTTAATTAATCCATAAAATAACCTATGAAAAAATACAACATTTACTGTGATGAAAGTAGTATAAATAATAAAAATTTGTTATTTATGTGAATTTGAGCAATTCAAATCGAGAGAGAATATAAAAATATTGTTATAAAAAAACTGAAAGAATTGAAACATCAATATAATTATAATCTTGAAATAAAATGGAGAAAAGTATCTCCTAAAACTAAGGATTTTTATATAGCTTTGGTTGATTTTTTCTTTGAAAATAATTTTAATTTTTATTCAATTATAATTGATAAAGAAAAATTGAAATTAAAAGATTATCATAATGATGATGAAGAATTAGCTTTTTATAAATATTATTATTTTTTATTAAAAAATAGGTTTCAAGATTGAAATGAATATTATTTATATTTAGATCAAAGAATTAAAAAAGATAAAGATAGAGTTAGAAAAATATCTGAATTTTTTGATTATGAATCACAATCGAGACAAGAAAGTTTTAATATAAAACATATTTGAGAATATGATTCAAATATTCACTTATTAATTCAATTAGCAGATTTTTTTATTTGAGCTGTTTGTTATAACTATAATGATATAAACAGTTCAGAAGTAAAAAGAGAAATTATTAATCTTATGTCTAATAAATTAAATAAAGATAATTTAAAATTTTCATCTCAATTATATGATGAAAAATTCAATATATTTAAAATAAAAATGAAATAATATGTGATGAAAATTTCCAAATTTAATTGAATTTGAAACAGAACAAGAATACAAAGAACTATTTATTTCTGAATATATAGAAAAAGAATTCAAGACTCATGATTGAATTATTATTAAAGTTCAGGAATGACATTTTGAACATATATTTTATAGAGATAAATGAACTCCTAATGT
>CALMDL010000220.1 GCA_937864995.1 uncultured Candidatus Altimarinota bacterium
CTCATGGAGATCTTTTACTATCTTTTTTTACACTATCAACCAAAACAAATTCTATATCTCATAATATAGATAACTCTAGATTGTCTTTTTTATTTTTTAATTCTTTAATTAAACTCAAATCATCATAAAGAACTGAAAGCAATTTTTCAACTTCTTGTTTTGATTTAAAAGTTTTAACTTTTCAAGCAACTTTTGATAATACTGATATAAATTTAAAATTACCATATGATAACTCTACACTTATTTTCCAAGATTCTTCAGGTTTAAAAGCAAGTATTTCTCTTTCTTTTTCTACTATTAATTTTACAGCAACAGATTGAACTCTACCAGCTGATAATCATTTTCTTATTTTTTTCCATAAAACAGGACTAACTTTATATCAAACTAATCTATCCAATATCCTTCTAGCTTGTTGAGCATCCACTAAATTTAAATCTATTGTTCTAGGATGTTCTATAGCATGAGATATAGCTTTTTTTGTTATTTCATGAAATACAATTCTTTTAGTTGTAGCAGGATTTACATTTAAAGTATGACAAAGATGCCAACCAATAGCTTCTCACTCGCGGTCCTCATCGGTTGCTATCCAAACTTCACCACATTCTTTAGCAAGTTTTTTTAGACTATCAACAGTTTTTTTCTTTTCATCTGTAATCCCATAATCAGGAGTAAAACCATTTTCTATATCTATTCATAGAGTTTTCACTGGTAAATCTCTGATATGTCACATAGAGGCAACAACCTTATAATCAGGTCATAAAAATTTCTCAATAGTTTTTCATTTTGCAGGTGATTCCACAATAACTAAATTTTTTGCCATAAAAAAAGATTAAAAATTACTGAATAACTTTTTAATCTTTTTTATATTTAAGTCAAAAGAAAAAGATTTTTTCATTAATTGACACTATTTTAAATATAATGTATAATTAATTATATAGATTATATAATTTTATAAAAAATGAATACATTAAGTCCAAATTATTGAATTAATTTATTACCAATAAACTGAAGAAGTTTAGAAAAAAAATGAAATTCAAAAG
>CALMDL010000221.1 GCA_937864995.1 uncultured Candidatus Altimarinota bacterium
CATTATCAAAAGTCTCATTTATACTCCATTTATCTCAAAGAGAAAACATCTTTTCTAAATCTTTATGAGGTGAAGTATTTAAGGTTGAAGTCCAATATTTTATCCCTAGTTTCCTAGCTTCTAAAGCTGTCCTCTCAAGTCTCATATCATAACAATGAGTACATTTTTCTCATTTTTCAGGAGTATCTTCGTATCATTTTATCCTATCAAAAAAATTTTTGTAATCATATTCTCATATTATATATTCTATTTTTTCTATTTCACAAACTTTTATCAATTCTCACAATCTTTTATCATGTTCTTTTTTTGGTTGAATATTTGGATCATACCAAAAACATATTACCTCATAATCATTTTTTAAATCCATTATAGGAACTGTTGCATCAGGTCAACAACAGATATGTAACAAAAGTTTAGGTTTTTGTTCCAATATCTTTTTAATAGGTTTATAACTAAGTCTATGAATTCAAGTAATTTTGCTTTTGTCAGTTAAATAATCACTATGTTTTTTTGTACCATATCATTTATGATTCTCTAAATTTAGATCTGGATAAAGTAAAGCATATTGATTCATCAACTTATCTCTAAAAACCTTTGCAATAATTGAAGCTGCTCATATTTCAGTAACTTTAGAATCTCATTCAACTATAAAAATAGGTGGTTTTTCTAATATATCAAATTTATAATTATCATTTCAATCTATAAAAACTCCATTTAAATTTCTAAAATCTATTTTTCTTTCGAGCTCAACTAATGCCCTTCTCATAGCTTCTTTATTTGCTTGTTTTATATTTATTTCATCGATAATATAATTATCTACAACTCAAACTCAAAAATATAAACTGGGATTTTCTCATCTGGAAATATCAATTAATTTTTCAAATAATTCTTCTCTCTTTTTTTCGCTTAATTTTTTACTATCATTTATCTGAGATAATAAAAAACTTTCAGGCATATTTTCTGGATTAAAAGCAAGAGCACAAGCAACTACACTTCAAAGCCAAGGTCATCTACCTGCTTCATCAATTCAGATTTTATATTTTATAATATTTTGCTTTTGCATTTGTATAAAAAATAGTTTAAAAGTTTTTAAAATAAGTATTTTGCAATATAATAAACACAAATTTAAAATAAACAATAAAATTTAGAATAATGCAATACAAGATTTTTTGATGTAAAGTAAATAAATATTATACTGATGAATGGTTAAATTCAGCATATCTTAGAGATAAAGAAGGTGTTTTTGTTGCGAGCTGTGTAGTTACTGATCAAGCAAAAAGAAAATGGATTAAATTTGTAAAAGATATAGCAAAAGAATTAAAATATAATGAAAAAATTTTTATAAGTTGATGCTGAGCATTTAAAAGATGAGATGCCCAAGATGATTTCTTTGAAATATACCCTGATTTAGAATACTTAAAATGAAAAATAGAAATTCTTGGAGAAAAACCAGAAGAACTAAAAATCCAAATAATAAATAGTAAGGAAGAGAAAAAAGCAACTGCTTATAAAAAAAATCTCTTAAATGAAAAACTTAAAAATCTACCTCAAATTTATACAAAAAAATTTCTTTTAATACAATGAGGTTGTGATAGTTTTTGTACATTTT
>CALMDL010000222.1 GCA_937864995.1 uncultured Candidatus Altimarinota bacterium
ATAACAGAATGAAGTAAAGTTAAATCTGGTGATTTAATAGCTGAATTAAATAAATGAGAGCTTGAAAATGAGTTAAAAGATACAAATATTAAATTAGAAAATGCAAAGTTAAATTTAGATAAAGTTTTGGAAAAATTTGAATATGAAGATAGGATTTGAAGTGAAATTGAGCTTGAAAATAAAAAAAATAAATTAGATTTATTAGTTTATGATATAGATAAAGCAAAAATTGATGATTCTGAAAAAATAAATTTAGATTGATCTAAATTGGAAAAACAATTGAGAGATTTAGAAAAGCAAAAAATGGATTTAAGTATTGAAAAATCAAAATTAGATAAAGATTTTTCAGTGCAAGAAAAAGATTTTAATTTCAAAATCTCAAATCTAGAAAATGATAAATGGAAATTACAAACTTCTATTACTGATGAAGAAAAAAATCTAACTATAAAAATAAATGAATATAATAGATTTTTAAAAAATACTAAAGAGCAAATTTATACTGATTTAACTAGTATTGAAGATACATTAAGAAGTATTAACTATGTTTTACGTATAGATAAAGAATACAATAGTGATACTGAAAAAAATATTTATTTTTCTGCTGAAAATTCTACTTTTAGAAATGAAAGTGAAGTTTCATATTGGTTAGTAAAATGAAAAATGAATTCTTTACTTGATAAATATTTATCATTAAATACAAATTACTCTATAGATTCACTAATTTCACTTTTAACTATTGAAAAAGATTTATATACTTCATTGTATGGACTTTGAGATAATGTAATTAATTGAGCAAATAATAGTGTTGCTGTAGTTGATTTTACACAATGAGAAATTGATTCAATAAGATCAACTTGAGTTGGACTTAGAAATACATCAAATACTTCAAAAAATACAATAGATGATGTAATTGAAAAACTTGAAAATTTAGATAGTATCGAAACAATAACTCAAAAATCTACAATAGAAGTAAATAGATTAAAAAATGAATTATCATTACTTGAACCAAATTTAGAAAAAACAAAACTTGAATTTGAAGCAAGTAAAGTTAGTTTACCATTTAAATTAAAAGAATTAGAATATTTATATAGTACTGCAGAATCTGAATATAATAAAGCACTTAGAGATTATGAAGAACAAAAATATAAAACTAATTTAAATACAACAGATAAATCAAATGAACTTAAATTAGCAAAATTGGATTATGAATTATCATTAAAAGAGTTTAATAAAAGATATAAAACAAATAATTTACCAGATGAAATTATTTTGGCTCAAAATGAAGTAAAACAAGCTGAAATATCAGTTGATCAAGTAAATAAAAAAATAGAAAATTATGAAATTAGAGCTCCTTTTGATTGATTAGTTGATACTATTACTTTAAAAGTAGGTGATAATTTATCAACAAATAGTACAGAAGAAAAATATATAAATTTAATAAATCCAAATATAATTGAAATAAAAATTAAATTAGATCAAGCTGATATAGTAAAAGTAAAAAAATGAACAGAAGCTAATATTACTTTTGATTCTATACCAGATACTACATTTACATGAGCAATTTCTTTTATAGATTCTAAACCTACAGATGATAATTGAGTGAAAAAATTTTTAGTAAAAATGATGATAGATAAGTGAGAATTAAATATTTTTTCATGAATGACTGCAAATGTAGAAATTAT
>CALMDL010000223.1 GCA_937864995.1 uncultured Candidatus Altimarinota bacterium
TAACTATATCTCATCATTTTAATCATGCTTTTTCAGCTGGACCACCTGGAATTGGTGAAGTTATTTTTAATTCCCCAGGACTTGTCATTTCTACATATGAACCAATTCATTCATATTCTCAAGATAAACTATCTTCAAAACTTTTGCTTTCAATTGGTGGAAAATAAACTGTATGTTTATCCTCAGTTGCGTTTGCAAGTCACTCAATTGCACCATAAATTAAATCATCTTTATTTAATGTTTCATGATTATAATGTGCATTAATTATTGTATTATAAACATCATTAAAAATTTCTTCTTTATCTCATAAAATCGTATTTGATTTAGGAGTTTCTATTTTTACATTTTGATCTTTTTTATAATAATTATATGTATTTTTAACTGTTTCTAAATCAGATAATCTTACATTTCTTTTTGATAATTCTGTTTTATCTAACTTCATGTCAAGTTCTAAAACTTGTTTTGCTAAAGTATAAAAACTATAAGCAGTCATTGTTTTATTTAAATATAGATTTTTTTCTACATTTTCTATTTTATCTAAATAAACCAATTTTTTTAGAGTTTTTTCTATTGCTGAATTTGGTTCTATTAATTTAAATTTTAGATTTATATATTTGTATGATTCAGGAACTTTTACAAAAAATTCACCTAAATATATAATTATATATTCTCTTGTTACTGTTAAATTATTTTCTGTTTTTTCTTCTGTTTGAGTAGTGCTTAAATCCAGTGAATTTATTTTTATTTCATTTTGAGCTCAACTTAAAGTTGTTTCATTTGCAAAAACTGAGCTTGCACTAGTAATTATTAATAATATTACGATTGAAATCAATTTACTTATTTTGTTCATATTTTTTGTTATTTTTAAATTTTTTTAGTGATGATTATTTTATTTATTTTTATTTTATAATTAAAAAAATAAATAATTAAGACTTGATTATTTATTTACTTATTCTTTAAGTAATAATTCCATTCATCAAAATGGATAAATTGCTCAGTAAAATATACATCAAAGTCATATCAAAACTAGTACTAAATAAGTACCTCATCTTCATAAATAATGCTCTGCCCAAGCGAAATTACCAGTCCATCAATGTAGTTGTTTTCTATATTTTAGCATTCATGATCAAATAGCTATAAAAAATAGAGCATAAAATAATTTTACTATTATGTACATATTTTATTTATTAGTATTTTAAGTTTATATCTTCTTTAAATTTTTTTATTAATTCACTAGAATCTACTTCAATTTTTAGTTTTTCTTTTATTTGAGTATCAATGAATTTTAGAATTTTATCAAGTCAAAAAAAGTAAAAATAAAGTAAGTATCAAATTATAAAAATTCTAAATATCCACTTATAAATTTGTCTATGAAACTCTCTTTTTTCTTGTTTTTTGATTGTTTCATAGATGTAATCTATTTTTTCTTCTTTTGTTAAAAAATTGTTTTCCATGTTTTGAATTTATAAAAATATTATTTAGCTTCTCTCCAATTTTTACCTATTTTTGAATCTGTTTTTAATTTTATTGGTTTACCAATTAATATATTTTCCATTATATTTGAAATTTCTTTTTTTAGAATTTCCTCTTCTCCTGGAAATACATCGAAAACAAGTTCATCGTGTACTTGCATAATCATCACACTTTTTAAATTATTTTTTTCTATGAAATTTTGTGATTCAATCATAGCAAGTTTTATTATATCTGCACTTGTTCATTGAATTGGCATATTAGTTGCTTCTCTTTCTGCTCATGACTTAACCATTTTATTTAAATCATTGATTCCATTTATATATCTTTTTCTTCAAAAAATAGTTTCTACAAAATTATTTTTTTCACAATCTTTGATTATGTTATCTAAAAATATTCTAACTTTAGGATATGATTCAAAAAATTTGTTTATATATGTTTTTGCATCTCACATAGATATACCAATCATTTGAGAAAGTCAAAATGAGCTAATACCATATATAACTC
>CALMDL010000224.1 GCA_937864995.1 uncultured Candidatus Altimarinota bacterium
TTATACTTGAAAAAATAGAAAAAGTATTTGCAAAAAAATGAACTGATACAGTAGAATTAAACAAAAATATAGTTAAAAACATTTTTGATACTTATGAAATTAAAAATAAAAGTAATATAACTCTAAAAAGAATTTGAGAATCAAAAGAAACTATTTATTGAAATAAATCTCTAACAAAGTGAGCAATAGAATGAGGACTTGAATTTTATAGTGCTTATCCTATGACTCCAGCATCTACTATTCTTAGTGAAGTTATAAATGATGGTAGAGTAAAATATTTTCAAGCAGAAGATGAAGTTGCAGTTATAAATTCAGCTCTTTGCGCAAGTTTTTCGTGAGCTATAGCCATGAGTGGTAGTTCAGGTGGTTGATTTGCTCTTATGAGTGAAGCACTTAGTTTTGCTGTGCAAGCAGAATTTCCAATAACAGTTGTACTTTCTCAAAGAGCTGGTCCAAGTACTGGAACTCCAACTTATCATGAAGCATGAGATATAAACTATGCTCTAAATCCTACTTTTGGTGATTTTGATCATGTTGTTATGTATCCTATTTCTCTGGATGAAGCTTACAATTTTTGAGGTTTAGCCCTAAATATAGCTGATAAATATCAAAGTATAGTTTTAATTTTAATGGATAAACAATCAAGTGAAATGGTTGGAACAATCTGAGAATTAAATGTGCCAAAAATTGATAGATGAGTAATGCTTGAAAATCCAGGAGAAGATTACAAAAGATATGAACTAAATGAAACTTGAATTTCTCCAAGAGTAAAAGTAGGTACAAAAAATGGTGATTTTATAGCTACAAGTTATGAACATGATGAATATTGAGCTACAAGTGAAGACCCACTTGTAAAAAAAGCATTTACAGAAAAGAGATGGAAAAAACTAGAAAATTTCTTTGAAAGAGAATGATATAGTTGATATGAAGTTGTTAATCCAAATGCTAAAAAAATGCTTATAGTTACTAGTTTTACAAGCTATACAGCAAGAGAATTTGTAAAAAACAATAGTGAATTTGGTCTTATAATAATCAAATTTTTAAAACCACTTGATGCTAGACTAAGAAAAGAAATAGAAAATAAGGAAGAAATTATTTTTATAGAAAGTAATTATTCTGGTCAATTAGAAAATTATATATCAAAAGAATTTGGTCTTAAATATATACCAAATTTAAAGATATCAAACTTGAGAAAATATGACTTATTCCCTTTCTACATTGAGGATTTTAATGAATTAAAAAAATAAAAAATGAGATCTTGATTAAATAATATACAATGGTGTCCATGATGTTGAGACACACTTATAATCTGAGCAATAAAAAAAGCATTTGAAGAGCTTGGAATTGCTTCTCACCAAAGAGTTGTTGTTTCTTGAGTAGGTTGTTCTGGTAAAGCAAGTCAATATATTGATTGATATGCAGCTGAAACTCTTCATGGTAGAACTCTACCTTTTGCTACAGGTATAAAAATGGTAAATCCTGAACTTACAGTACTTGCTACTGGTTGAGATGGTGACTGATACTGAATTGGTATGGGACATTTTATTCATGCTTGTAAAAGAGATTTAAACATAACTTATATAGTTATGGATAATGAAAATTATGCTCTTACAACTGGTCAAGCAAGTCCTACAACTCCTATTTGAGCAAAAACAAAAACTACTCCTCTAGGAAATACTAAACAACCTTTTGATCCAATAAAATTAGCACTAGATGCTTGATGTACTTTTGCTAAAACAGCTGATAGTATAAAGTTTTTAGAAATGAAAGAAATCATAAAAGAAGCTATTCTTCACCCTGGTTTTTCACTTGTAAATATTCATCAAGCTTGTCCTAGTTTCAAAAGATGGTAAAAAACACTCAAAAATTGAGTGTTTTTTTGCATTTAAAATAAATATATGATTAAATAATACTAATAGATTATATTTAAAGGAAAATGCTTAAAAAAGTTATAAAAAATTACTACAAATTATTTGATGAGAAATTACAAAATGGGACTGTTATAGTATTAATAATAGCATTTTTAATAACTTCTGTTTGAAATATAACAA
>CALMDL010000225.1 GCA_937864995.1 uncultured Candidatus Altimarinota bacterium
AATTACTTGATGCAGTTCAAAATAAAGATAAAGCACTACTTGGATTTGTATATCATTCTGTAGAAACATTCCAAGATGCTAAAGAAGATTTTTTATAATTTAAGTCAATTTTAGTATGTTGTCTATGTGGATCAGTTAATGCTCAATCATAATAACCATATTCTAAATAAACATTTTTAGATCAACCAGATGTAACATCAAGTGTTCATGTTTGAGTTGTACCAACTATAAATCATTTATTTATAATACTTCAAGTAATATCTGTAGTATATAATGGTGCAAATTCAAAATCACGTGCTCAATATAATGTATCATTAGCAGCATTATCAGTTAAATCACTATATATATTATTAATATTGAAATTTCAATCTACGAATTGTCTTCAATTTGTAGCAGAAGAACTATAAGTTGGAGTATATACTTTAAAATTTAAGTTATAAACTCAGTCATTATTTGCTTTATTATTTATTGTTGTAGTTTTAGTTTGAGAATTTCATATTATTGAATTAGCATATGTTGAATCATCAAATCATGATATTTCAACTCAAACTCAAGTTTTATTATATTGATTTAAATATAAATTATTATTATAATTTAAAATAAAATCTATACCTCTTACTAATGTAGTACCATTTGATTTGTAAACTGGAACTACTTTATTATTATAAGCATCATTTAAAGTTAAAGTAAGTGTTTTAACAGATGCATCTGCAGTTTGTCAAACAAAATTTGCACTTCAAGATGTAGATGAGTTTCACAAACTAACATATCATGCATAAACATTGTAATTAAAACTTGTTGGATTTACAGTACAATTTCAAGCTTCATCACATATATTAGTAATATTATATGTATAATTTCTATAATTATTTACTGTTCTATAATTATCTACCAAAGATATATTTTCATTTGTCTCTAAAATATTTGCAGTAGCAGGTGTATTATCCGTAGTTGAAGATCTTACAGCGTTTAAAGATAATTCATTGTTTACATTTTCAAATTGTCATTGTAAAGTTACTATTGGAGACTCCCCTCAATCTCATCAAGTTATATTAATTGGAATTGAATTTGTAGCCCTAAAATATCATCCACTTAAAATACTAGATGAAATATCAGAAGCAGAAGGAGGTGTATCATCATATTTACGACATGTAATTGAATTTGTTCAATTCCATCAAACTACCCTTTCTCAAGCTGGACATGCAGTAATTCATCAATTATTATATGTAAATGCCACACTATGATCAGAAGATGAATAATATGAATGTGTTGTACAATTTATAGTTCAACCTCATGATCATGCAATAGCAACATTTGAATTAGGTATTCAATAATGTGTTATTCAATGTGAAAAAATAGTTCAACATTCTACTTGTCAACTACTAGCAGTCCATACAGCTGTAGATGCTCAATTATTTGCATATACAGTTACTGTAAAAAAAAATGAAATAATTAAAATTATTATATTTTTCATTATAAAAAAATATGAAATAAATATTTATAAAATAATTATCTCATATAATTCTTTTTTTGTAAAATATTTTAATATTCTAAATGAGGATATTTAAAATTTACTTGTTTAAAATGTTCTATTTGCTTTTCACGAGCTCTATTTATAACTTCTTTTGATGGATTTAATTCTTTTAAAATTTCATCCATCAAACCGATAACATAATCAATTTCTTCAGAGATTTCAATTCATAATTTAGTTAATTTTGCATATTTTTTTATTACTTTCTGTAAAAATTTAGTTTTTATATGATATAAAACTATTTTTTCAAGCCAAAAATCATCATTTCAAAGATATCAATCTCTATATGCTTTCATTAATATATACATAGTTGGTGCAAATGCATGGTATCAAATAAAAACTCAATGAATATGTCTTGCATCTGGTCTAATAGCACTATAATATTTTTCTTCTTTAGTATTTAATATTATAGGATCAAAATGCATAATAAGATTTAATTTATTATGACTTGATTCATGAATAATTGCTTCAAGATTATTAATTTCTGGATTAGATGAATCTATTGTATATCATAAATATAAATGTCATATACATTCTTTATATGAACATGAATTATGTACTCATTTTGAAGTTCATATAGGAATTATTTTTTTTATAATTTTATTTAATTCACTATAAATTCAAGAATCTACTTGTTTTAATAATTCAAAAGTTTTCTCATAAATTTTCAACCACTCTTCTTGGCTACATTCTCACCATCACAATCAAACTCAATTTGATTTATGATCAGGATGAGCTTCTAAAATATTGTATGGATTTAAATCAATATCTGTTAATTTTATATTTGTTCATGAAATATTTGTTCATATATTAGATGATAAATTAGAAAAATTTCATTTTAAAAAAAAATTAATCTCATTCTTTAATTTATCAATATATTTATTTATATTTCATAAATTTTGTTTATTTAATTTAATTATCTCCTTATATAATAAATTAATTATTGATGAATAATCTGGGTTTAATATAAAATCTCTGTTATTAATTTTTAATAATTCATTTATTTCTTGAGTTAAAATTCAAGTATCTGATAATTCAGTTAAATATGTTATTAATAAAGTGTAATATTTATTTAAATAATTATTTAACATAATATTATCTTGTGTTCATAGAACATAATAATTTAATTTCATAAATACAAAAATGATTATATAATAGAATTAATTATAGAATAATAATAAAATATGCAATACATTTTTTTAAGTATATTATCAATTCCATTTTTATATATAAATTATAAAATAATTATAAATGATATAAAAGAAAAAAAAATACCCAATAAATATTTACTAAAATTAATATATATAATTCCTTTTTTTTATATATACTTATTTTTTTATAATTATGAAATATCTTTCTTAAGCTTTATTTTTAATATACTTCTAACACTATTTATTTCTTTTATTTTATATTATATATGAGTATGGAGTGCATGAGATGCTAAATATTTATTAGTATTATGACTTTTTTTACCACATATATGAATAATTAATATAATAATAAATATATCAATTATTACAATTATATACCTATTATTATATTTTATATGGTTTTATTTTTGAAAATGCTTATTTGATATAAGTTACAGCAAAAAATTAATATGAAGTATAAAACAAGAATTTATAGAAAAATGGTTAATTTATAAAAAAAATGAATGATGAAATAATTTATATATAATTATTAAATGATTAATATTTTTCTTTACATTATTTATAAGTATTAGAATATTTAGAATATATATAATTAATTATATTACTTCAACTAATATTATAAGCTCTGAAATATTAAATACTGTTAAAGAATTTTATTTATATTTTTTTATTATCTATATTTTATTATTTATTTTAATATTTCATTTAATAAATTTATTATTAAACAAAATAAAAAATTTATTATTTATAAAATTTAATATAAGAAATGAAAAAGTCTGAAAATTTTTTATGTTAATACTTTTATTAATTTTATTAATATTTATTTGATTTGAATTTATATATAATAAATATGAATTAATAAATAATTTATATAAAATATTTTCAACAATGCTATTAATATATATTTGATTTATTTTTCTCAGATATATTTATAAAATTACATTTAATATGTCTGAAACATATTTTGTAAATATATCTGACTTAAAAATATGAGATATAATAGATAAAAGTTATCTAATTAAAATTTTTTGAGAACAAGCATCATTATGATTTTGTAATCAAAATGAAAAAATTGAAGATATTGAGGAAAGAAAAAAATGTATTTTTTTCCCTAACCCTAAAAAATATATTTTAGACTTTAATAATTCTATATGAGAATATGAATATGAAAAAATAAATAATATGTATAAAATAGTAAATAATTATCATAAAAAAAATAATGATTCTTATGTAGAAAATTTAAATATAAAAATATTCAAAACATTTTCATTTTGACCATATATATTTATTTGATTTATAACAACTTTATTA
>CALMDL010000226.1 GCA_937864995.1 uncultured Candidatus Altimarinota bacterium
TAGAAATTGCTAAATTCTTTTGCTATTGGTATAAGAGTTGTATTTAATAGTAAAATATTTTTTTCTTTTAAATATATTTTTTTGTAGTCAAAATTTATTTTACTTGAGTATTTTTCGTTTGTTTTTAGATTTTTGGCACAATTTAAATATATTTCCATCAATCAAGAATTATTGTAATCGTTTGAATTTAGTTCAAAAAATAACTCACTTGTTTCTCATCTATTTAATGTAGTTTCATTTGTAGTTAATACATCCAATTCTTTTGTATAATCTGTTAGTTTTAAACTACAATAATTTATATCTAGTTTTTTAATAGTTGAGTTTGTTTCATTTATTAAGTTTATAGATTCTCATCATATATTAGTTATACTTACACTAAGTAATTTATGACTTTCATTATTTAAATACAGAGTATTATCTATAAGTTTTTCATTTATTTTAATGATTGTATTTTTATTTGTTTTAGAATCTATTGTTTCAATTACATCTTTTTTTAAAAATGAATTAGATACAAAAAATACAACTACTAAAAAAACTAAAGTAGAAACTATAATTTTAAAATATGTCATATTTTTTAACCATATTTTATTTGTAGTTTTTTCTATTTTCTTAGTTGATTTTTTTGTATTTCTAATGATTTTTTTGTAGTTATCTACATATTGTTTCAATTTTTTTTGTATATTTTGAAGTCTTTTATTTTTGTTCATATTTTTTATAAAAAAATAATTAATTACATTATAACTATTAAAAGCATTTTTACATTTATTTATAAAAATTGGAGTTGATTATTTACAAAAAATACTTGATATTTATTTATTTTAAATACAATAAAGTGGCTTTTTAGAAAACTAAAAAGGGCTAGTTTGGAACTAGTTAAATATAAGATACAAAAATTTTAGTATAATTTTTGTTGACTCTATTTATGCTAAATCTATATTTAATAGATTAGTATTTTATCTTATAAAATATTTTTAGGATTATGAATCAAAAATTGGAGCTGTTAATGCCAGCTTGAGATATGGAAAAACTTAAATTTGCTTATGCTTATTGAGCTGATGCAACTTATGTAGGTGCTCCTATGTTCTCTCTTAGAGCTAGAACAAATGCTTTTACAATGGAAACATTAAAAGAAGCAACTGATTATGCTCATTCACTTGGTAAAAAAATATATTTTACTGCAAATATTTACGCACATAATGTAAAAATTAAACCATTTTTAGCTCAATTTAAAAAAATGGTTGAAATGTGACCAGATGCTTTTATTATGGCAGACCCAGGTCTTATATATCTAGTTAGAAAAGAATTCCCAGATGTAGAAATTCATTTATCAGTTCAAGCAAATAATACAAATTGGGCTCAGGCTGAATTTTGGTCTACTCTTTGAGTAAAAAGAATAATTCTTAGTAGAGAAATTTCTATTAAAGAAATGAAAGAAATTCACGAACATGTTCCGACTATGGAACTTGAAGCTTTTGTACATTGAGCTATTTGTA
>CALMDL010000227.1 GCA_937864995.1 uncultured Candidatus Altimarinota bacterium
GAAATTATTAAAAATAATAAATTAAATATGCTTAAAAAAATATTGTCTGCAGTTTTACTTTTTAGTGTTTTTATAAACAATTTTTTCTTTTTTAAATTATATGCATATGAAACAAATAGTTTAAACACTCCTTGGTCATATGAAAAAGCAAATCATCTAGCAAGAAAAGCTCTTTTTTGAATAGATTGAGAAAATGTAAAACAATTATATCAAGCATGAAGCGCAGAAAATGCAGTTAATTTATTATTTCCATCTTTACTTTGACCAGTAAGAGATGATTTTGAATTAAAATTAGAAAGTATACTAAATAAACCAAATTTTAGTGTTACAAATTGAGATCATATGAAATCATATTATTTAGTAAAAAAATGAAATGATCCATATCAAGCTAAAGCAAAACTTTTTACTATATTTGAAGATATTTTTTCAGTATATCAAAATAGCAATATTAGTTATTTAGATATAGAAAATACTCACAATATGTTATATAAACACACTTTGTGAAACTATGAAGAAATGATAAAAAGAAATTTGTATAATAATTGAGAAGTTTGAGATTATTCACTTGGAAAATTTCTAGATTTATTTAATCAAACAAATCCAAGTTATCCAAATGAAAACTATTCAAGAGAACTGTTGCAATTATTTTTAATGCTAGAATATTTACCAACAGAATCAGAAGATAATGGAGATACGAGAAATTATAGTGAAGAAGATGTAAATGCACTTGCAAAAATACTTTTTTGATTTGAAAGCGATGAAAATACTCATACAGTTACTTTTAATTGAGATAAAAATACAAATAAAAAAGTAAAATTTCTAGACTGAAATTTAAAAACTTGAGATAGTTTTCCTTTTTATGATGAAACAACTTGAGAAATAGATATACAAATACTTAAAAATCCAATTAATTGAAATAACTGATTACCTGATAATATAATAGATTATATATTTTCAAAAAGAGAATATGCAATTTCTATGTTTTTAGCTGATAGATTTTATAGATTTTATATAGCTGAAAATCCTACAAGACAAGAACTTGATACTATATCTGCAAAAATTATTCAAAACAATTTTGAAATATATCCAACTATAAAATGGTTACTTACTAGTGACATGATGTATAGTGATAAATCAATGAATTCTATTATTTATAAAACTCCTCTTGATTTAAGCTTATGAACTGCAAATATTTTTTGACTTGATTTTGAAAATGTAAGAATTTGGAGTCTTATAAATTTATGATGGAATCCTTACTTCCCTCAAAGTATTTTTGGTAGAGATTGATTTGATGATAATAAATCATTTTTTACTGCATATACTCAAACTCAATGGGTAAATGAATCTAGTTTTTTTATAAATAGTTTAGATTTAACAAAAATAGTACCAGATAAAATATATTTAACTCCATATGCTTGAAACGATAGTGAATTTCAAAATATACTATATAGTAATAAAAGTACTTTATTAAATCTTAAATCCTGAACTTGAAGTGGTCTTAGTTGACTTGTAAATTTGGTAAATTTTAATGTAAAAGATAGTAATAATAATCAAATTATTATATCTAGTTGAAGTATTGATTTTAATGACTTTTCAATTAAAATTAGTGATGATGAAAAAATTGAAATATTAAATTGAAAACTTAATTATAAAGATTCTAAAATCAATTTATTAAGTGGTAAATATATAAAATCATGAATAGAAAAAAATGTATCTTGAACTATTGATATAGATTGATTTTATCTAATTCAAAAAGATTTTACAAAAGAAAGTCTTATTACTTATCTAGAAGATAAATTATATTTAGATAGAGAATTACCAGCTAATATTAGAGAGAAACTTATTAAATTTATAAGTTTTGATATAAATTGAAATCCTGTTAATTTCGATTTAACAAATACAACTTACAAAAATTATTACATCAAATGATTATTACAACTTATGCTTATTCAACCAGAATACATTATGCAAAGTTGATATGATAAAATAAGTGATGTAAAAAATGAATCTAATGAAAAATTTATAAATAATAATTCTAAATTAATAGTTATAAAAGCTTGATGATGATTTGATTACTTACATTGAATTATTCCAAAAGACGAATATGACACATATTTAGAATACAGATGAACTTGATCACTTGTATGAACTGGAATTTTAAGTTTAGATGATAATTATTACATAAACTCATCTTTATCACCATTTAAAGACTTATATGATGCTTGATATTTAAAACTTATAAACAGAGTTTGAACTCCTGATCATTCAAGATGACATGACACAGCTTCTCAAAAGATTACTTCTTTGAATAATACTTATGCAATAGAAGATGAATGAATAATTGGTCATTTTATAAAAAATGAAGATTATACAAAAACAATAGTTATGTGATGATATGCTCCTTTAGAATTTAGATGATGAAATTATTTAAATGTTTGAAGTAATGCATATTTCAATATATCTGATGCAACAAATACTGCTTTTAGAAATTATAAAAGAGAACAAATAAAAGATTTACTTAGTACTAGAACTTACCCATGAGATTCAAGTGATGTATTTAAAAACTCAGTAGTTATAAATAATGTTGCTCTAAATTCTGTAAATAATTGATGAAGAGCGTGAGCTTGATATAATATGGAAGAAAACTTTGTTTTTCTTGAGTCAATATTTGATTCAAATATATCAAGTATAGCTAGAATTTGAGCTGATTGATGATATGATACTCATTGAGATCAAAAAGAATATTTAAATGGAAATTTAGATAAAGTAGCAAAAAGAACTGCAGCTTATTTCAATAGAGTAAAAGATAAACAAGATGTAACAATAGTTATTTTTTCTGAATTTTGAAGAACAAATAAAATAAATTCATCTATGTGAACTGACCATTGACAATGAGGTTGAATGTTTATTATTTCAAACAATAAAAATGTACTTGAAAAATTAAACAAAAAAGTTTATTGAAATATGTCTTTTGAAAATGCAAAAGATAATTGGCTATGAGTATGAGTTGATTACAGAGCTGTATATTCGAGTATACTTCAACTATTATACTGAAAAGATATAAGTAATGATTTATGAGCTAAATTTGAAATAGAAAAATATGATGATACGACTTGACCTGGTATAGAATTATTTAGAAAAGAATACGAACAAATAAATACAAGTAGAACAAAAGTTAAACTTAAATTTGATGTTGTTGATACAAATTTCAAGCCAGATCAAGCATCATATGTAAAAATACAATATGGTAAAAATAAAGATACTTTAACTGAAGAAGCTCAATACAATATACCTAGATATATGACTTTAAAAGAAGATTTTATAGATATATATCTAAATAATATAGAATCGAAAACTACTTATTTTTACAAAGTTACAATTTTTGATAATCAATATAATGAAACGTTATTAGAATGAAGTTTTATTTCTCCAGAAATAAAAAATAATACTGATGTTTTATCAATTGAAACTGATACAAGATTATGAAAGTATAACAATGTAAATATTTGAACAAACTATAATTTAGAAACAATATCTTCAAGTTGAATACTACTTTGAGATAAAATGCTTGATAAAGATATAATTTGAGAAAATTGAATTGTTATTGCTACAAATAGTTGAACATATATAAATAAATTAAACTCTACATCAACTTGAACAACTTGGAATTGAGGTTTTGTAGTACCACAAGAAATAAATAAAAATTATTTCATATCGAGTAAAAGCATTTATGATGGTAAAAAATTAACTACTTTTTATATAGATAAAATAGTAAAAGTTTGAGCAGATAAATTATGAGTTTGAATGGAATTAAATAAAAATGTAATTCTAAAAATACCAAATCTAGACTCAAATAAAAATTATACAGTTTTATCTAGTAAAGATTGAATTAATTGGAAAAAAGAAGACTCTTCAAATATCAAAAAAACATCTACAATTCTTGAATTAACAACAAATCATTTTACATATTTTGCACTAGTTGAAACTGATACTAATTGAAATATTAAAACAAATGTAATCATTCCTCCAAAAGATGATGATACAAACAATAATTGAGATTGAGATACTATTGAAGATACTACAAAAAATTATAATTCTTGAGGTGGAGGTTCTGCCCCATCTAAAGATAAATGTGAATTTTGAGATTATTCTCCAAGTTATTATGATAGTACTTGTTGAACTGATCCAGATGAAAAAATAGCAACAATGGGAGTAAAAACTAGTGAAAGTTTCAGACTTGAACAAGCCCTTGAAGAAGTAAGACAAAACGAAGAATTTAAAGCAAATATATTTGAAAATACATTTAAAGATGTAGAAAATAGTGATGATAAAAAAGATGTAATGGTATTGATAAGAGAAAAATTATCATATGTTAATATATGAGATCATCAATTAGTTTATGTTAAATGATCTAAATTAAATGATAAATTCAAAAAAATCTGACAATTTATTATTGATCAAAAATTTAGTAGTGAATATACAAAAACACTTATAAATAATTTAAATGATTTAATAATTTATTTATCAATTTATAAACTAGATACTATTGATCCAGATACAAAAGCAGCTGTTTTAAAAAAGATAAATGAAGTAATAAAAGATTTTTCTTTAAACTTTAAAAATGCAAAAAGAAAAGTAAGTATTAAAAAAACAAATACTATTACTCCAAGTATAAAAAAACCAACTGTAAACAATACTACAACAAATAATGTAAAAGAAGTTATAAAACCTGTTGTAAATGAGCCAATTATACAAAATCCAATTAGTAATGAAGTAAAAAATACAAGTACTCCAATAGTACAAAGTACTACACTAAAAAAACTCCAATACAGAGTAAATATTGATAATATATATTTAAAAGCTGATCCATATTGGAAAGAAAATGTTTGAATATTACAAAAATGAGACATAGTACAACAAATCACTCAATTACATGAAAAATGATTTTTTAAAGTAAAAGTAATAAACTCTTCTACTCTAAAACAATGAAGTGAAGGTTATATATTTTTAAAATATTTAACAAAATAAATAAAAACTC
>CALMDL010000228.1 GCA_937864995.1 uncultured Candidatus Altimarinota bacterium
TTTATAATTCAAGTAAAATATTCATAGTTTGTATGAGAATAATTAAATCTTACTACATTTACTCAAGCATCATAAAGAGCTTTTATTTTTTCTTTTGTGTCAGTTGCAGGTCATAAAGTAGCGATGATTTTTGTTTTTTTCATATATAGAAAAATTATTTTTTAAAACTGATTAAATATATGAAATAGAAAAAAATTGTCAATTAAAAAAGACTTTAATAAAATTAAGTCTTTTTTAAAATATATTTTGGTCTATTCTAGCTATTTTTGTAGTGTCATCTTGTTCTAAAAAAATATGATCTACAACTATTTCTATACCAAGCATTTTAGCAAGAGTTTTTCAATTATTTCATAAGAAAAAATCTGGTCTATCTTCATATACTATTATTTTACCTGGAATATATCATGATTCTAATATTTCAAGTAACATTTTCATTGGTTTATTTTTACTTTCTTTTACTACAACAACTTTTGGTTTATTTCAAGCTATTCAAACAGCTTCACATTTAAGTTTTTGTAAATCCATTTCTCATGCTGTCAAAATTATAGATCTATGATTATAATTTTGATTTTCTATAATTTTAATCAATTTAATAACTGCTCAACTTCTTATATAAAATTTATTTACAAAATTATCTATTCAAATTTGTCTTAAAACTCTATTTCATTCACTTCATCTATTATCTTGAAAAACAGGATCTTGTAGCTGATTAAATCTAGAATATAGGGTGTCATCAAAATCAAGTACATTTAATACAATATCTTTTCTAATAGGTAATTTTGTTAATCTTTTTGTTAATCATATAATAGAATCAACTCATAATCATGTTAATTTCATTATATCATCAGCCAATATTATATCAACAGATTCATTTTTTTGAGAAGAAGTTATATGGTCTCTAATACTACTTAAATTTGTCATTCAGTATATTTAATAATTAATTATTAAATATATATTAATTCTTTTTTTGTATTTTGTCAAGTATTTCTTTTTCTACTTCAGTTATGTTTTTTTTGCTTCTAAATCAAGCTGCTAACATATGTCATCATCATCAAAAATTTGCACAAAAGTCTCATACACTAAATTCTTTTGATCTAAAACTAGCTTTTACCTCATCTCATAATTCATGAAGTAAAAATGCTATTTCAGAACCATCTATATTTATAAGTCTATTTATTATTCCAGAAGTATCTTCATCTCAAGTTCAAGTTTTTTCAAAATCATTTTTTGTAATAATTGCCCGAACTACTTTTCCATCATTACTTCTTTTTAATTTATTAAATACTATTCAAACAAGTTTTGTTTTATTATATGTAGCTTTTTGAAAGAAATTGTACATAGGAGATCTAAAATCTGCTCATAAATCCATGAGTTTTGCAGCAGTAAGTAGGGTATTGCTAGTAGTATTTTGATTGTAAAAAATATTTGTATCAGTATGAATTCAAGCTGTTAATAATGTAGCTTCTTTTTTTTCTATATATTTTGTAAATCATAATTTTTCTATTATAAAAAAACAAAGTTCACAAGTAGATGAATATTTATCATTTATTATATTTATATTTCCAAATCAAGAATTAGTCATATGATGATCAATTACAACAAAGTCTTTTTGTTTAAATATATCTTCATATTTTATATATGTCTCTCAAAGTTGTCATATACTTGCAGCATCAAAGCTAATTATTAAATCAGGATTAAATTTAGATATGTTTATA
>CALMDL010000229.1 GCA_937864995.1 uncultured Candidatus Altimarinota bacterium
ATTATAAAGTTTATCAAATCTATGTTTCTGATTTATGTCTTTGATTATTATTTCTTTCATTTTATAATATTTTATAAAGTAGAATTATACTTATTATAAGTATAATAAATGAAGAAAATATAGGAGAATATCTCCCTAAAATATCTATTTTTGAGTAAGCTTTATTTTTTAAGTAAACACTTACTAACACTATAATAACTAATGTTGTAAAAATTCATAATCATAATGCAAAAATAAGAGGTAATAGAAAACTTGTTTTTCATAATGCTATTAATAACAAAAATATACTCCAAGCAAAACTACAAGGCGCTAATCATGCTAAAAATGCTATAAACAAACTGGGATTTTTACAATTTTCACTTTTATTTTTAAATGATTTAATTATTAAATAAATACTTAATATAAATAAAATAATTGCACTTATTAATTGAACATAATACAAATATTGTCATGGATCAACAAAGTGTATAATTACTTTTGTTATCATAAATAGTATTAATATATCAATTATGTGTGTTATACTAAAAATAACTGCAAACAGTAATCATTTTTTATATCAATTATTTTTTTCAAGTGTATATGCTATAAGTAATCATTTAGAATGCCCAGGTCATGCAGCATGAAGTATTCAAAGTATATAAACAATAAAAAATATAACTATTATGTTTCAAGTATTTTTTTCAAAATAATCATTTATATATTTCATTACTTTGTTTAAAAAAGAACTATTATATCAATAATCACTTAGATTTTTTTCAAGTATTGTATTGTTTATTTTTTGAAGTTCATCTATTTTTTGTTTACTTAATTCTAGATCAAGTATATCTCTGTAAGGTTGTCATGGTCATAATTCTTTATTTAGAGGATTCCATCAATAATCCACTTCTTCTTTATCAGTATAAAAATCCCCATCACTATCTATATTTTTGATATCTGTTGCATATAATTTTTCCTCTTCATTACTTAATCAATCTCCATCACTATCAATTCTTTTTATATCTACATTTTCTATATCAATTTTTAATTGCTGTATTTTATGTGTTAAAACTTTATAAATAAGTGGTTTTAAATCCTTTAATCAATTATTTAAATTATATATTGTTATCCTATTTGTTTGTAATTTAAATTCGCTAAAATATTTTATTTGTAAATCTATTAATTTTATTTTTTCATCACAACTGAAGCTATAGTTTGCTGCTAATCAATTTGTAATTACATCATAAGCCTCATCTCTATCTATTTTTATTTCTCAAAGAGAACATATTTTTCAATTATTATATAAAAATATATTTTGTTTTATGTAATCTTTTATTATTTGTTCGTTTTCAAAATAATCTATAACTCAATCTGGAATAATTCAATTATTTTTTAATAAGTATTCTATTTCAAAACTATGAAAATATGTAGTTAAATTCATATTGTTTCATTTTATATTTGCCGTTGATACTGATATATCTAATGGATGAGCAAATACAAGTTTAAAACTTATAAGAAATAGTATGATACTTAGAATTAT
>CALMDL010000230.1 GCA_937864995.1 uncultured Candidatus Altimarinota bacterium
TTCTAGATATATAGTTTGACCAGGTAGAGATATACTTGATTGAGTAGTAATTGAAAGAAAATGATTAGATACAAAAAAAATAATTGAAAATGCAACATCAATTAAAACTTTGATAGAAAAAAAATTATCTAAAAAATCACATACTGAAAGAATGGAATTTTTAAATAATTTTACAACAGCATTATCAAAAATTAGAACTACAATATATACAAAAAATAGTTTTGATTTATTTGATAATGAATCTGGGCAAAAAATATGATATGAAATAAATATCAAAAATGTAAAAAATTTGGAAACTGTTTATTTAGTTAATTATTTAAATAAATTATTAAGTGAATTAAAAACTAGTTATATAAATGAAAATTGAGAAAAGGAAGATAAAGAAAATTTACTATTTTAAATTTAACTTGACATTTCAATTATTTTATTTAATATTACCAAACCTAAGCAACTGAATAAACGAGGTAAGTAAAATGTCTGAATTCATCGACAATAATGCAACTTTTTTTTATCTTTCTCTCGTGATTCCGCACTTGATTCTGTACTATTCGAATGTCACGAGCGTCTCGAAATATGTTTTTGAATATTTTTTGCTAGGAATTGTTTCGTTTTTCATGATGTGGATTATTTCCACATTCTGGATGCAAATACTCGCATTGCAATTTTTGTTTCTTTTGGCATTGTTTTTGCCACAAAAACCAAGAACTGTACATGCAAACTAAAAAGAGCCCCGCAGGGGCTCTTTTGCTTTATTAAATTCTTTCTATTTTTGCATCTGACATTCAATTTGTTCAATCTATTTCTCAATATTTTACAAATCTTTCTAAAGTATCATCGTTTATTATAAGTTTTCATCAATTATTTCTTAATTCTATATTTGAAAATCTGCTAAATTGTCATTGATATACTCAGCTAATTTCTTCTATATTTTTATCATTTTCTTCTATTTTTTTAAGTATTTGAAGTATATAATCAGTTCACATATCACATTGCATAATTGCTTTATGTAAAGCAAACATTAATAATTCTCAATTATATTTCAAAAAATTTAAATTTACTTTTGATACTGTTTCTCACATTTTTCTTTGAGATGTAAATCAGCTACTTGAATAGTTCCAAATTCTAACATGATCTAAATTTCAAGATGATATTATTTGAGGTCAAGAAACCAATAAGTTTATTCAATCTTTTGAATAATTTACTACTGCAATTACATCATTAGCATATGGTATATCTACCGCTTCAAATGTAGATTCTTTTATTTCTCAATTTAATTTCTTATCTTTACTTTGACTTCAATAATTGATAGATATATCTATATTCATTTTTATTTATTAAAAAATAACTATAGATTTATAATTATTTTATATTTTTTGTCAATTATATATTGACATATTATATTAAATATTTAGTATTAATGTAATTAATAATAAAATTAAATTATGGCAAAATTAGAATTATTATGAAAAGTTGATTTACCATTTTTTAAAGTCTTATTTACTAATAGTAATATTTCATTATTAGAATTAAATAAATTACATGATTTTTTAAAAGATATTTGATTTGATGATGAAACTTTAGATACATATCATGAACTTAAAAAAATTGATATTACAAATATTGATAGAGAAAAAGTTAAAAAATATAATGATAAAGTTATAGCCTTATTTGCTACAAGAAAATATTTTATAATTTCTTTAATTAATAAAACTGATGTTTTTAATGATTTTATATCACAATTAAATATAAAATTAAGCGTAGATAAAACCAGGATTTTAGAAATAATTTTTGAATATATTTATTTAAGTTTAATGACTTTGGTTACAAACTATGAAACTCAAAGAGTTGCGAAATGAATTTTTGATATAGTAAAAAAGTAAGAAACATATATGTTTCTTACTTTTTTATTTATAAATATCTCATCTATATCATAGGTCTAAAATATAATATGAATTTTCATCTATTTTTTGTACTATAACTCTAATACTTCAAATCCTCAATCTATGTGTTGCAGGAAGCATATTAGTCAAAGATTTTAAATTATTTCAGAGTAATAAATCATCTTTAAATAGTTTTAGTTTTTTAATAACTCTCTCTTGTTCACTTTTATCTAAACTTAAAAAAGCTTTTTCTCAATTTTTTGTAAATATAAAATTGTTCATGATTTATTAAATTACTAAATTAGAAATTCAACTATCAACAGAATCTTGATATTTTTGTTTTAAGATTTTTTGATTTTTAGACATTTCTAAATCTTCAAGTAAATCTTCTAAGATTCATTTTTCTATCATTAATTTATATAAATCAGTTCATATAAGCATTCAAATATCAGTATTATTATTTAATACTGTTGCATAAGTAAGATTATCAAATACTTTACTTCATTTTCTTGCTATTTCTGTAGTTGTTGTAAAAAGCATAATTGTATAATTATTAAATAATTCTTGTATAATTATAGTAATTTTATTGTACTTTGTCAAAAGTAATTTTTTACTTTTTTTCAGCATAACAATTATATTTATAATAGTTGAAAAATATAATAAAATATGTTAATATTAATTTATTATATTATAAACAAAAAAATGGATTTAAAAATAATTTCAAACAATATATTAAGCTCTATTGAATGATATAATGATTTTATATTAAAGAATAATAATAAAAATAATGGATTTAAAAATATATTCATAAAAAAATATTGACTAATTATTATATTAATGTCTATATGTTCAATGTTTATATATGTTCCAATAATAATAAAAAGTATTAATATTTATGATATCATTTTTAATGTTTTCCATGTTTATTTTTATTATTTTATGATTTTTTATTTTACCATTTGTAGTCTGATTACATTTTCAACCATTTAATAATATTGATATAAATTGATTTAAAATTAATAATAAATTATTATTTGAAAATATACTAAAAAATATAGATAGTGATCTAAAAAGTGTTAATGAATTGAATTATAAAAATGATGAAAATATAAATAGTATAATAATTTATTTATCAAATTATTATAATTTAACTTTTGAAAGTTTTGATTTTTATGTTCAAAAAAGTATTGATTTCTCAAAAATATCTATAATTTGAACAAAATATTACTGAAAAAGCAGTAAAAATCATAAATATACTGATTTAAGAGAATTATTAAATATAAAAACTACATGATTATGAGATTGAAAAATTATTATTAGTAAGATTGATCCAAATGAATCAAATTTAATAAATTGATGAAATAATTTAATTTTTTATATTTTTAGTTATATATTAGTTTTTTGAGTTTATTGGATAAAAATTATAGATTCAAACAATATATTTAATATTGTAAATATATTATTTCTTTTACTTTTATGAATATTATTAGGATTTATAATTAAAATTATTTATACTAAAGCAATGAAATTTTCAAATATTTCAACTTGAAATATTGAATTTGATAATAATTTTAATATTTATAAGTCAAATGAAGAATATTACAATAAACTGTTATCAATGTGATTAATTGAAAATATTTTAAGGCTAGATTCTAGTTTAAAAAATATGACTTACACCATATATTTTATTGATAACAATATTTTTATAGATGTTTCATCAAGATTATTAACTTTTTCATATGTATGAAATTTTATAAATAATAATCACGAAGAAAATATATTAAACATTAGTAGAAAAATTGAAATATTTAGCAGTTTTTATATTTTTTTAAAAAAGTATATTAAATAAAAAAGTAAAAAACATATATGTTTTTTACTTTATTTTCATCATAATAAATATCTCTTTATTACCATTTTCTCATTCTAGTTTTGATTTAGATACTTTAATTATTTGTAATCAATTATCTCTACAAATTTGTAAAAAATCATTTAGCTTTTTATCACTTATTTTTTCATCAATTACTACTCATTTTTTATTTATAAATTGTTTTCCAACTTCAAATTGTGGCTTAAAAAGTAGTAGGGAAATAGTAGAATTATTCATCTGATTTATTATACTTTGCAGTATCATTTCAAGGCTTATGAAACTTACATCACAAGTTATTAAGTCTATATTTTCTAGTTTTTCTAGATTTCTTATATCTGTATTTTCTTTTACTATTACTTTTTTATTGTTTCTAACTATATCATGAAGTTGACTTGTTCAAACATCAATAGCATATATAGTTTTTACATCATTTTCAAGTACTATTTGACAAAATCATCCTGTACTACTTCATATATCAAGACAAACAAAATCTTTTATTTTTAAGTCTATTTCTTCTAAAAATCATTTCAGTTTCATAGCACTTCTTGCAACATATTTTGTTTGTTCAAATTCATTTATTGTTATTTCCATATTTTGTTTTACCTCAAATCATGTTTTTATAATTTTTTCTCAGTTTATAAAAACATTTCAAGCTTTTATTATTGCTTGTGCTTTGTTGCGGCTTATTTCCAAATTTTCTGTTATATATTGATCAAGTCTCATATTATTTTTTAGGTTTATATCTATTTATAACTTGAGATATTTTATCTCTTCTCATTATACCTTCATTTCATTTTCTATCAGCTTTAAATGACCAAATTTCTATTTCTCAAGAATCATCAAACTCTTTTAATATATCTCTAATTCTAGTTAATAATCAAGGAATAGCTTTTATAAACTTTTCTCTACTTTCATCTTTTCATAGAGCTCAAATATATATTATATTTTTTCAATTTTGTGAAAAAAGATTCATTTCCAATTGTGCAAATACTCAATCATTTGTATCTTTACTTTGAATAAATAAAACCTTATGTCATTTATCATTTATTCAAGCATCGAAAATTTGAGCCTTATAAAATCATCATTTTAATTTATTTATAAAATC
>CALMDL010000231.1 GCA_937864995.1 uncultured Candidatus Altimarinota bacterium
GGATCAATCAGGAATTAGCGCATCCAGTCGAAATTATTTATACTGATAAATTAAAAGATACATAATTAGGTGAAATATATTTACCTCTACCTACTCTAAATGATCACTTAATAACTTCTGGTTTTAATTCAAACCTACAAACTCATCATGAACATGCAACAGGTTTTGTTTGAACATTATCAACATAAATAAAGTCATTTGCATTATAATTATTTAAATTAACTATTATATTTCTAACTCAATCTTCTATACTTCAAACTGAAATAGATGTAATATCTGGCAATTTTGATTTTGAGTTTATATAATTAATAGAGTTTGAATAATTTCATGAAGATATAATAGAAATTTGATTATTTCCAGGCTCTAAGATATATCATTTAATTTTTATTAATTCATCATCTGAAGTTAAAATATCATATTTTATTCAATTAATAATTGCTTTAAAATCAGAATTTATACTTGGGAAGTTTTTTCAATATATGTATAATAATTTTCAATTTTCAGAGTCACTTTTTTCAATTATATTGGTAATATATGGTCTATTTCAATAAATTGAAACTTTTATTGGATCAGTTAAAAATCAATTTGAATATATTTTTAAATCATATGTTCATAATAAATCATCTGATTTAAATTTTAAAGTATTTCAATTATTTGAAGTGGTAAAATCTGAAATTATTTTTTTATCACCAAGATAAATTTTTGTATTTCAATATGCAGATAAATTTTCTCAATATATTGATATGTAACTTCATTCAAAAAATCAATTTTCTGAATTAATAAAATGAATTTTAGGAATCTTAATTTTTGAATCAAATAAATTAGATTTTAAGTTTCAAACTGTGATATAAAGTGTTGTTTTATTAAAGTTCTCAGATATTTTTCAAATTATACTAGTAGGAGTTTGTGATTCAATAGTAAAAGTTCAATTATCTAATGTAACTTTTCATCAATTTAAATTTTTTCATTTAATAACAATTGATCTATTTGAATTATCACTTAAATATTCAATAGATTCAATTAAAGGAAAAGAAAAAGTTTGTCATAATTTTATATTTCAACAAATAACATAAAAAGTTCAATTATATGAATTTAATTTTGAAAATGGAAAATTTAATGAAGTATCTGAATTAGATTTAAAATATATTGTTTGCTCATTAAATAATAAATGGGTACAAGTTCATAATTTTGTACCTGTTAATCTAATTTCAGAATTAGAATTGATATTACCATCATATAAAATTGATTTAATCTCAGTTTTTTCTATAACAGTTTCATATTCATCTCAATAAGAAATATTTAAAGAAAAAATAAAAATTAATAAAAATAATAATATTTTTTTCATAAAGATCTTTTTTATATTATAATGCTCTAATTATAAAGCAAAAAAGCAGAAATAAAATTTGCTTTTTTATTTCTGCTTTACATTTTTTTATTTTACTAGTTTATTAATTTTTTCTTCTAATTTTCTAAGTTTATCAAGTGCTTGTTCCTTTTTTTCCATTTCTACTCTTACAAGTTTTTCAGGTGCTTTACTAATAAATGTTTCATTTAATAATTTTTTATCAAGAATAGCTATATATTCCTTTGTATCATCAATTTGTAGTTTAATTCTCTCTACTTCTTTATCAACATCCAATGCATTAGATGTGTCAACAAAAACTTCTACTCAAGCTTTTATAACTCAAAATGCAAAATTGTTTCAATCAGGTTTTTTTTCTACCATTTCAAAACTATCAGCTTTTACAATTCAAGCAATAAGTTCCAAAACTTCCCCTAATATTTCTTTATTTTTTTGTTTAGCATATATTTTTAAACCAATTGTTTTATTTGGTAATATGTTATTATCTGCTCTAATTGCTCTTATTTCTCTAATTACATCAAAAACAAGAGAATTATCTTTTTCTAAAGATTCATTTCTAGGAAGATTTACTTTTCACCATGTAGCATCAATTAAATCTCAAGAAAATCAAAGTCTAGTATATATTTCTTCTGTAACAAAAGGTATATATGGATGCCATAATTTTAAAAGTGTATTTAAAACAAAAGTTATAACTTTATCTCCATATTTTGAAATTTCTTTAGTAAGTTTAAACTCTTCTATATAATAATCACAAAATTCATTTTTTGTAAATGTTTGGAGTTCTTGTCCTGCATCTGAAAATTCAAAAGTTTCCATAGAATTAGAAACTAAATCTGATAAATATCTAACTCTAGATAAAATCCATTTTTCATGAAACATTAGAGAATCATAATTTTTTGCTAATTCAGATTCTATCTTTTCAATATCTGTTTCAACTCAAGTTAAATTCGTAGAAACAAATCTAGATGCATTCCACAATTTATTTATAAAAAACATATTATTTTCTACATTTTCTTCATCAAATTTCAAATCATTTCAAGGTGTATTTCAAATAGAAAGAGTTAATCTAAGAGCGTCAGTACCATATTTTTCAATCATATCAACTGGATCTACTCAATTCCCTAAACTTTTACTCATTTTTCTACCTATTTTATCTCTAACAAGTCAATGTAAATAAATAGTTTTAAATGGAGTTTTGTCTGTAAATTCATATCAGAATAACAACATTCTAATAACCCAGAAAAATATTATATCATGACCAGTTTCTAAAACACTTGCTGGATAAAATTGTTTAATTAAATCATTTTGATTTGATATATCATCCATATTGTAATCAAGAACTGCAAATGGCCATAAAGCAGAAGAAAACCAAGTATCTAGTGCATCTTTATCTCTTGTAAGTACAATTGCATCATTTTTATAATGTGCTCTTGCTGTCTCATAAGCCATTTCTTCATTTTCTGCACAAAACATTTCTCAATCAGAACCATACCAAACTGGAATTTGATGTCACCAAATAAGTTGTCTTGATATACACCAATCTCTTAAATTATAAATCCAATCCTCGAATGTTTTATTAAATCTTTTTGGAACTATTTCAAAATCTTTTTTCTTATATCATGCAATTACTTTTTTTGCAATAGGTTCTATTTTTACAAACCATTGTTTTGAAATAATAGTTTCAATTTTAGCATGACTTCTTTCACCATAACCAACTTTTGAAGTATGTTCTTCTATTTTAACTAGATTTCATTTTGATTTTAATAACTCAACTATATTTGCTCTAGCAGTCATAAAATCTTGACCAGCAAATATACCTGAAATATCAGTCATTTTACCATCTTTTCATAGAACCACTTTATTAAGTGGTAAATCATGTCTTTTTGCAACTTCAAAATCATTTGGATCATGAGCGGGAGTTATTTTAACAGCACCTGTTCAAAATTCCATATCTACCATTTCATCAGCTATAAGTGGAATTTCCTTATTAATAATTGGTAAAATAAGTTTTTTACCAGCCTTAAGTAGTTTTTTATATCTTTTATCTTTTGGATGAACAGCAACAGCTACATCTCAAAGTAAAGTTTCTGGTCTAGTTGTAGCTACTACTATTTCATTATCACTTCATGAAACAAAATAAGTAATATGATATAACTTACCTTTTTCTTCCCTATAAATTACTTCTTGATCAGATACTACAGTATCTAAAACAGGATCATAATTTACCATATATTCTCCTTTATAAATAAGTCATTTATTATATAAATCCACAAATGCTTTATTTACTTTTTCATTCATATCTGGATCCATTGTGAATTTTTCTTTTGACCAATCACAACTTGCTCACATTTTTCTAAATTGACTTTGTATTTCTCAACCATATTTTTTTGTCCAATCCCAACATTCTCAAAGAAATTCTTCTCTTGATATATTGTGTTTGTTTTTTCATTCTTTTGCTAATTTTTCTTCTACTTTTACTTGAGTTGAAATACCAGCATGATCTGTACCAGGTAATAAAAGAGTACTATCTCATTTCATTCTATGATATCTAGTCATAATATCTTCTAAAGTAAGCATAACAGAATGTCATACATGTAATTTAGAAGTTACATTTGGAGGTGGCATAGGGATATAAAAATTATCCCCTGTTGTTGATTTTTTAGGTTTAAATCTACCATTTTTTTCCCAAGAAGTATATAATTTTTCTTCAAAACTTTTAGGATCATATTTTTTTGGAAATTCATTACTATTTGTCATTGTGTTTAAGTTAATTATTAAATTTATTTAATTGCTTGTTAGTAAATTTAAAGGACTCGTACACTTAAATAATATGTTGTCATATTACTAATTTTTAAGTTAAAAAATAAGCTTATTGGCATTATACCAACAAGCTTATTTTTTCAAAATTTAGTTTTATAAATTACATAAAAAATAAATATGCACTATCTTGAATTTGAGTAAATTCAGTTATTTCTGGAGTAGATAAAATTATATTATATAGTTCATTTGAAGTATTTTCTATCATTTTTAATCAAATAACAAATGATAATAATAAAACAATAGACCATCTAGTATATTGTGGTTTTAATAATTTACATTTTTTTGCAGATTTTTTAATTTTTTTAAGAAATTTCATATAAATATGATTATTTTATAATACTATTATATTAAATCATACTTTAGATTTTATGTCAAAAAAAGAAGAAGTTTAAACTTCTTCTTTTTCTTCTTCTAATGCATTTTTTTCTTCTAATCTTTTATTTAATTCATCCCAAATATCTTTTGGTATATTTTTTGCTATCTTAACTGCAGGATAATTCTTTGCAGCCAGAAATTGTCATCTTTTACTATTTTTTAAAACAAGTTCTTCTCATGTTTCATCATCAACTAAAAGTCATTTTTCTTTTAATAAACTTTCAAGTATTTCTTCTTTATCATCTTTTATTTTACCTATCCATTTTACTTTTGGGTATTCACTACTAGCAAGAAATGGTCAAAATCTACCAGTTTTTACTACAATAGTTCATTCTATACCATCTGGACAAGGTTTTCATTCATATTTTTTTCTCAAATCAGCCAATGCATCTTTTTCTCATTCTGGTTGATCTATGAAATCACATTCAGGGTAAGCACTACATCATATAAATTTACCATTTTTGCTATGTCTATATATAAGTTCGCTATTACATTTTGGACAAGCTTTTCAAACTTTTTCTATTACTTTTTCTGCATTATCACCTGCGTGTTCTAAATCTTTTTTTAAACTACTATTCCAAAATCTATCAAGCATAGAAACATAAGTTTCTTTTCATGTAGCTATATCATCAAATTCTGATTCTACTTTTGATGTAAATTTATAATCCATCATATCTTTAAAATATTCTTGCAAGAAATCATTTACAGTATAAGCAACTTCAGTTGGAGCAAGATATTTTTTATTTACTTTTTCTATATATCATCTATCAATTATAGTTGAAATAGTTGGAGCATATGTAGATGGCCTACCTATACCCTCGCTTTCTAATTTCTTAACAAGAGATGCTTCAGTATAACGAGAAGGTGGTCTTGAAAAATTTTGAGTTCATTTAATACCTTTTCAAATAAGTTTTTCTCATAATTCAATATCTGGTAAAACTCAACCTTCATCTTCTCAATCTTCATTTTCATCATCACTTGATTCAATATATAGTTTCATAAATCAATCAAATTTAATAACTTCTCATTTTGTTATCCATAATTGATTTTGAGCTTTTGTAGGAGAAAATGAAAATGTAGTCACTTCAACAACAGCATCACTCATTTGACTAGCAAGCGTTCTTTTCCAAATAAGAGTATATAATTTTAATTGAGTAGCATCTAAAACTGAAGCTAAGCTTTCAGGAGTTCTAGTAAGATCAGTTGGTCTAATAGCTTCATGAGCTTCTTGTGCTCATGCTGATTTTGTTTTATAATCTCTTTCTTTATGATATGTTTTTCAAAAATCTTTTTCTATTACTTCTTTTGCTTGAGTTTTTGCTTGCTCTGATAAATTTAGACTATCAGTTCTCATATAAGTAATCAAACCTTGCCTTTCATTATTTCACAAGTCTATACCTTCATAAAGCTTTTGAGCAATCATCATTGTTTGCTTTACTCAAAAACCAAATTTTCTTGATGCTTCTTGTTGAAGTGTAGAGGTAGTAAATGGAGCTCATGGAGATCTTTTACTATCTTTTTTTACACTATCAACCAAAACAAATTCTAT
>CALMDL010000232.1 GCA_937864995.1 uncultured Candidatus Altimarinota bacterium
TAAATCTGTTAAATTATAACTTCAATTTCAAGTAATCAGATTACATATTCATGTATATATTGGAAATGCAACATTATCCTTTTTTATTCCAAATCTTATAGTGAAAACTTTTGTACTATTTGGTGTTTCTGAACTTTTTTGAATAGATATAAATCTACCATTTCTAAGTTTTATAACTCTAGGGAAACTAGTAAAATTGTCAAGCATAAAAGGTGATAATTTTCTTATATCAAGTGCTCAAGATTTATTTACTTCTCTAGGATCTTCTTGGGTTAAGCATTCTCTTTCATTTGATATAAAATTTAATACTTTTCTAAAATCTCATTCAGATACATTTGTATTTCTTATTTGCTCAATAATTTTTATTTTTTGTTTTTCATCAAGCTCATTTATATCAATATGCCTAAAAAAAATTAAATAAAATTTTCTAGCAATTATAGGATTCATAGATATAAGAGAAAGAGCATCATTATCAAAGTTTAATCATTTTAATATTATTTCTTCCCAAGAATAATGTTCTCAATTTTCTGATTCTTCTCAATTACTTTCTCAATCATCTTTTCAATCTAAAAAATCATCTCAGTTTTTTGATAGGACATAATTTACAGCTTGAGAACTATCTATTCAAAAACTTCTTAAAACAGATTCTATTATTTTTTTATCAGAAACATCTTCTTTTAGTCATTTAGTATTATTCATATTTAAAAATTAATTCAACTTTTATATAAATTATTTATTGGCATCATAAGAGGCTCTGGAAAATTATTTCTATCAAACCATTCCCATTTTTCACACTTATGTGGTTCCATATTTTTTAAAATTCAACTTTTATAATCACAAATCATAAAAATAGTTACATAATGTTTATTTGATTCGCTAAATATATCGTTTGTAGCATTTAGAAATCTAATATTTTCAACTTCTAAGTTTGTTTCTTCAAGAGTTTCTCTTTTTGCACACTCTTCAAAAGTTTCTTTAAATTCTAGATGTCATCATGCAAATCACCAAGTTCATGATCAATGAGTTCATTTTCTGAGTCATAGCAGATATTTATTATCTTTTTTAATTATAACAGCAACTCAAACTCTAGTTATATTTTCCATATTTAACAAATTATAAATTAATAAATTGTCCTGAAATATTATCTTTTTTACAATCATCCCAATTATATACTCTACCACTCATAGCAACATAAACTCAACTTTTTATGCAGTTTAACGCTCAAATTGCACATCATACATTAAATGAAGCATCACTTCATTTGAATCTTTCAGGTTTTGATGATCAAACCAATATAATTGTTTTATTTGTTATTTTAC